>JAERMP010000061.1 GCA_016844515.1 Thermoleophilia bacterium
GCTTCGACCTGTACCCCTACACGGAGGACGCGGTCGCGGCCGTGAAGCGAAGCGTCCTGCACTGGCGGTTCATCGACTCGGTCGCTGCCAAGATCGACGACGCGGCGCTGCGCGAGGCACAGATGCGCAAAGACGCGGTGCGGGCATACGAGCTCGTCTACACCGCACTCGGCGGCGAGTGAAAAACGCTCGCCTTCGACTCGCGTTCGCCAGAAAAAGGGTGAACGGAAACCATGTTTCCTCCTGCGAAGCCACCTTCTTCTTGAAGACGTGGGGAACCTCCCGGTTCCCCACACCCCTCCACGCTCATCGCCCGGAAACCGGCCGATGACCCCGCTCGTCGGCCTGGACGTCGGCACGACCGGCGTCAAGGCGATCGCCATCACACCGGAGGGCGGCGTCGTCTCCTCGGCGGAGGAGGGCTACTCGCTGATGACGCCCCAGCCCGGCTGGTCGGAGCAGGATCCCGAAGACTGGCTGCGCGCGAGCGAGAAGGCGCTCGCCCGCCTTGGCGTGAACGCGCCCCGAGTCGGCCTCTCCGGCCAGATGCACGGACTCGTCTGTCTCGACGAGCACGATCGCGTCCTCCGCCCCGCCATCCTCTGGAACGACCAGCGCACCGGGGCGGAGTGCGCCGAGATCGAGGAGCGTGTCGGCCTCGAGCGGCTGATCTCCCTCACCGGCAACAGGGCGCTTCCGGGCTTCACGGCTCCCAAGCTGCTCTGGCTGCGCCGTCACGAGCCTGACATCTACGCGCGCATCCGCCGGATCGTCCTCCCCAAGGACTACGTCCGCCTCCGCCTGACCGGGGAGTGGGCGATAGACGCCGCGGACGCCTCGGGCACGCTCCTCTTCGACGTCGCGCACCGGCGCTGGAGCGACGAAGTGCTTTCCGCGCTCGACGTGCCGCCCGAATGGCTCCCGCCGGCATACGAGTCCACCGAGATCGCGGGCGCCGGCGACCAGCAGGCGGCGGCGCTCGGTGTCGGTGTCATCGACCCTGGCACCGTCTCGATCGTCCTCGGCACGTCGGGTGTCGTGTTCGCCGCTCTCCCCGCGTACGCCCACGACTCCCAGGCGCGTGTCCATGCGTTCTGCCACGCCGTCCCCGACACCTGGGAGGCGATGGGAGTGATGCTCAACGCCGCGGGCTCGCTGCGCTGGCTCCGCGACGCGCTCGCCCCGGGAACGTCCTTCGACGAGCTCACCGCGGACGCGAGCCGCTGGAGCCCGGGGGTGGAAGGCCTGACGTTCCTCCCCTACCTCCAGGGCGAGCGGACTCCACACGCCGACCCCGGTGCGCGGGGCTCTTTTACAGGCCTCTCCCTTCGTCACGACCGCGGCGCTCTCATCCGCGCCGTGCTCGAGGGCGTCGCGTACGGCTTGCGGGACTCGCTCGAGCTCCTGCGGGAGCTAGGCGTCACAGCCGAGAAGGGTCGGGTGTCGGGCGGCGGTGCGCGAAGCCGCCTCTGGCTCGAGATCGTCGCCTCCGCGCTCGGCCTCCCGGTCGAGCTCACGGTAGTCGAGGAAGGATCGGCCTACGGAGCAGCTCTGCTCGCCGGCGTCGCAGACGGAGTCTTCGCGAACGCGCGTGAGGCCGTCGCGGCTTGCGTGCGATCCGGCGAGGTGGTCGAGCCGAACCCTGACTGGGCACTGGAGTACGAAGCGGGCTACGCTCGCTTTCGCGCGCTGTATCCCGCCCTGCGAGGAGTGGAGGCCCGATGACGCATCTGCAGGGGAAGGTCGCGAGGCGGTTCTGCGGCCCATGACGGAGGCGTCGTGGGGCTAGTTCGCTTCGGCATCCTCTCGACTGCGCACATCAACCGACTCTTGATCCCCGGCGCTCACGCCTCGGACAAGGTCGAGCTGATCGCCGTCGCAAGCCGTGAGCGGAGCAAGGCGGACGCGTACGCGCGCGAGTGGGGCATCGAGCGAGCCTATGGCTCCTATGACGCCCTCCTCGAGGATCCGGACGTCGAGGCCGTCTACATCTCGCTGCCGAACACCTTGCACTGCGAGTGGTCGATCAGAGCCCTAGAGGCGGGCAAGCATGTCCTGTGCGAGAAGCCGCTGAGCCGGCACACCGCAGACGTCGAGCGGGCATTCGACGCGGCCGAGCGCACTGGGCGCTTGCTCTCGGAGGCGTTCATGTACCGACACAACCCGCAGACGAAGCGACTCGTCGATCTCGTCCGTGACGGTGCCATCGGCGAGCGTCGGCTCGTCCGTTCCGCCTTCAGCTACTCCCTCTACGACGCGGAGAACATCCGCCTGCGCACCGACGTCGAGGGCGGGAGCCTGATGGACGTGGGCTGCTATTGCGTCAGCGGATCGCGACTGCTCGCAGGCGAGCCGGAGTCTGTCCTCGGCCACGCGTATGTCGGACCCTCAGGCACCGACTGGGTGTTCGCAGGCGCGATGCGGTTTCCCGGGGACGTCTTCGCCCAGTTCGACTGCGGCACGTGCCTCCCTGAGCGCGACGAGCTCGAAGTGATCGGCACGGAAGGCTCGCTCTTCCTCGACGATCCGTGGCACTGCCGGAAGCCGGTGATCGAGCTGCGACGGGACGGTGGGGTCGAGCAGATCGAGCTCGACCCCACCGACTCGTATCGCCTCGAGCTGGAGAACCTGAGCGATGCCATCCGCGGCGAGGCTCCGCTCCTTCTCGGCCGGGAGGATGCCGTCGCTCAGGCGCGGACCCTCGAGGCACTCCACCGGTCGGCGGAGATCGAGACGCAGGTTCGCGTCTAGGTCTAGCCCGTAACTTCGAAGCTCCCGTTCATCGACCCCGCGTGCGGGTCGCACACGAAGGTGTAGGTGCCGGCTTCGACGGTGACGTCGAACGACTCGACGCCCGTTGCTCCGACATCGGTCTTCACGTCAACTCCTGTGCCTGTGAGGTGGAAGTTGTGGATGTCGGACTGATCGTCCACCTCGAGTGTGTAGCTTCCGGCCGCGAGCGTCTCGACGGCCTGCCCGTCCTCGGTGGACAGGCTGATGTCGAAGCCCGGGCCGACGCTGCCCTTGAGAACGGCCCCTTCGGCGGGAAGCGTCTCCGGCAGGGTCGTGACCGTTTCCGTGTCCGTCGCTGTGGCCTCGTCGTCGCCTCCGCAGCCGGCGACTGCGAGCACCGCGACGACGAGCCCTACGACAAGAGCGGTGCGCGTACCTGGCATGCACATCCTCCTTGTTTGCTCGCCTCGAAGATACGTGACCGAACACCAGACGGTTCTCTCTAAAGTCGTGGGGTGGACGTCGTGAGCATCACCCCTCGACTGTGGCGGTGGACCGGGTACCACGAGGAGTGGAAGGAGGACGTCGGCTGCGTCTACTACAAGACGAAGGATGGGATCGTTCTCATCGACCCGCTCATTCCGCCGGAGGAGCCCGACCGCTTCGTAAGCACCCTCGATCGCGAGGTGGCGGGCCAGCCTGTCCACGTGCTCGTGACGATCTTCTGGCACACGCGGAGCGCGGCAGCGATGGTCGAGCGCTACGGGGCTCGCGTCTGGGCGCCGACGACGTCGCGGGCGGCCGTGGCACGGAGGGCCGGCGTCGTGACCGACCCGTTCCGGCCGGGTGATCCGCTTCCCGGCGGTGTGGAGGCTTTTCGAACGGCGCGGAACACGGAGGTCGTCTACTGGCTTCCCAGGCAAGCGGCTCTCGTCCCGGGTGACGTCCTCCTCGGAGACGAGAACGGCGGCGTGCGCATGTGCCCGGAGTCGTGGCTGCCGGGTACTACGAAGCACCGCGAGCTCGCAGCGTCCCTCGCGCCGCTCCTCGATCTCCCGATCAAGCGCATCCTCGTCTCCCACGGCGAGCCCGTGCTCGAGAACGGCGAGGCCGCGCTCGCCACCGCTCTGAGCGCCGCATAGACTCGAACGCAGTGCTCTGGCTCTGGATCGTCATCGGCGTCGTCGTCGTACTCGGAGTCGTGCTCGCCCTGGGCTACAACCGGCTCGTTCGCTTGCGGAACGAGGCCGACACCGGGTGGGCGAACATCGACGTGCAGCTCCAGCGGCGGGCTGACCTGATCCCGAACCTGGTCGAAGCCGTTCGCGGCTACGCGGCGCACGAGCGCACAGTGTTCGACGAAGTGACCAGGGCTCGTGCGGCGCTCCAGCACGCCGGCACGCCGGGCGCCGCCGCCAACGCGAACGAAGGCCTCACCGTTGCGCTCGGGCGCCTGTTCGCCGTCGCCGAGGCGTATCCCGACCTCAAGGCCTCCGAGAACTTCCTCCAGCTGCAGGAAGACCTCACCGACACCGAGGACAAGATCAGCGCCGCGCGGCGCTACTACAACTCGACCGTGATGCACTTCAACACGGCGATCCAGAGCATCCCCTGGCTGCTCATCGCCAAGCCCCTCGGGTTCCGCGACAAGGAGTTCTTCTCCGCCGAGGGCGACACGGCGCCGCCGCAGGTCTCCTTCTCGCCAGCGACGTGACGCTCCAACAGCAGATCCGCTCCAACCGCTTTCGAAGCGGCATCGTCGTCTTCGGATTCGCCCTGCTCCTGCTCGTGGTCGCGGGGCTGATCGGACTCGTGCTCGACGTCTCCCTCGGGGTCGTCGCGCTGGCGATCGCCTTGGCCTACGGGATCTTCGCGCTCGTCCGCTCGCGGAGCATGATCGCCGGCATGACCCGAGCGCAGCCGCTGGGGGACAAGGAGCTCGAGCCGCTGCGACGCCTCGTCGAGAACGTGTCGATCGGAGCTGGGCTAGCGGTGACGCCGGAGGTCCGCATCGTCGACGACGCGGCTCCGAACGCCTTCGCGGCCGGTCTGCGACCCGAGAAGAGCTACGTCGGTGTGACGACCGGGCTTCTCCGAGCAATGCCCAAGCGCGAGCTCGAAGCAGTCATCGCCCACGAGATCTCGCATATCCGCAACCGCGACACGTATCTGATGACGATGGCCACGGTCTTCGCCGGAGTCATCGCGCTCATCGCCGACATCGGCTTTCGCTCGATCGCATACGGCGGGCGCTCGCGCAAGGCCGGCGGACTGGTCGTCCTGCTCGCAATCGTGGGCTTCATTCTCGCGCCCTACGCCGCGCTCCTGTTGCGGATGACCCTCTCGAGGCGCCGCGAGTACCTCGCCGACGCGGGTGCCGCCGAGATCCTCAACGATCCCGAGGCGATGGCGCTCGCGCTTCGTCGGCTCGAGCTCGATTCGACGTCAATCCGCTACGCGGACGCGTCGACGGCACACCTCTGGGTCGAGAGCCCGACCGACCGAGTCGACTCCCAACGTCGCGGTGTGCTCGCGATGTCCGGCTTGTTCAACACCCATCCAGCCCTTCCCGACCGCATCGAAGCGCTCGAAGAAGTAGGTGGATTCCGGCTTCCAGAGCGGCTTCCCGACGATGAGCCGTTCGCTGTCACGCTAGGGATCACGTAACTCCTCCTGGCACACTGCAGGGTATTCGTAACTCGCGTTCAGCTTTCTCCCCAATCAGGTCGATAATGGTCGTGCCGTGAAAGGACTTCGCATCGGCCGACGCCGGGCGCGCACGAATGGGCTTCCAAGCTCGCCACTCGAGCTTGCCCTCATTCCCGCGCTCACGGACGAGCGCTGGAATATCCCGGATCGCTTCAACTTCACGCGGGACGTGGTCGAAGCGCTCGCGGGCGATCCGAAGCGACGAGCCCTGACGGTCTTGGGCAAGGACGGCGTCATCGAGCCGCGGACCTTCATGCAGATCTCCGAAGGCGCCGCCCGCTGGGCCTCGGCTCTCCGCGAGCGTGGCGTCCAGCCGGAGGACCGGGTGATGGTTCTCGCGGGGAGCGGTCTCGAGTGGCTCGAGGTCATCCTCGGCGTCATCAAGGTCGGCGCGGTCACCGTTCCATGCTCGCCGACGCTGTCGGCAGCGGCGCTCGAGGTGCGCGTCTCCTCGACGGAGGCGGCACTCATCGTGGCCGAGCACGCGTGCCAGTCGGCGATCGCGCAGATGTCGTTCGCCCCGGATATCCACTACCTCGACGAGGGCCGCCAGCGGCGCTCGTCGGACGCTCCCGACGAAGCGCCGACGCACGACACGTCGTCGCGGGACCTCGCGTTCATCCTCTCGACCCCAGGCACGACGGGAACTGCCAAGGGAGTGGCGCACACGCACGGATCCGTGTTCGCGACCCGCGTCGCTGCGGAGCACTGGCTCGACGCCGGCCGCGGTGACGCCGTGTGGTGCACCGCGCCGCCGGATTCCCCATATGCGGTGTGGAGCGCGCTCGTCGGGCCGTGGTCGCGCGGCGCCGAGGTCGTCCTCCATCAGGGCGCGTTCGACCCGCTCGAACGACTCGATTTGCTGTATCGCCTCGGCCCCACGATCCTGTGTCAGTCACCGGCCGAGTACCGGGCGCTTGCCGAGCTTCGCGAGCTCGAGCGGTTCCGGTCGCCACGCCTCCGGCGCCTTGTCTCGACGGGCGACTACCTCGAGCCCGAGATCATCACGGCATTCGAAGAGCGCTGGGGCATGACGATTCACGACGGTTACGGCCAGGCCGAGACGAACGTCGTGGTCGCAAACGGAGCCGATGCGGGCTTCAAGCCCGGATCGCTCGGGCGCGCGATGCCCGGCCACCACGTCGCGATCATCGACGGCGAGGGTAACGAGCTGCCGGTAGGCATCGAGGGAGACCTCGCCGTGCGCGGGCGTCCACCGACGTTGTTCGCCGGCTACTGGGAGTCCCCGGACGAGACCAAGAGCGCGTTTCGCGGCGACTGGTATCTGACCGGCGACGTCGCGATGGCGGACGAGGACGGCTTCCTCTGGTTCGTCGGCCGGGCGGAAGATGTGATCACGAGCCGCGGCCGGACCTTCGGCCCCTATGAGGTCGAGCGCGTACTAGGTGGCCACGCCGCGATCGCAGCGAGTGCGGTCGTGGGGCTCCGCGACCTGCAGCGAGGCGGCCAGTTCGTCCGGGCCTACGTCGTCCCACGGCCCGGAAGCGAAGGAACGGAGCAGCTCGAGGCCGAGCTTCGCCAGTTCGTCGGACAGGCGCTCCCCGAGCAGCTGGTTCCCCGAGAGATCGTCTTCCTCGAAGAGCTCCCGACCGTCGGCGGCAAGGTGAGCCGACACACGCTGCGCGAGCGACCCGTTGGCGGTCGCCCGTTGTGGGAGCTGCCCCCCACGTCGGAGCACGGGGCGGAGGCACCACCTGTGACGACCACAGCGGCGGCACCTGCTGTAGCGCCCAAGCCTCCGGTCGCCCCAGTCCCCGAGCGCGTCGTGTTGCCCCCGCGGACCCCGGACCCGGTCGCCGAGGCCGCACCGATACGCGCACCCGAGCCCGAGCCCGTCGTCGCCGCACCCGAGCCTGTCGTCCCGCCGGAGCCTGTCGTCGTCCCTGAGGCCGAGCCCGTCACCGAGGCTGCACCCGTGGCCGAGCCGGAACCCGAACGCGAGCCGGAGCCCGTAGCCGAGGCCGCGGCAGAGCCCGAGCCCGTCGTCGTTCTCCCGGAGCCGCCGCCAACTCCCGCCGCCGAAGCGGCACCCGAGCGAGAGCCGGAGCACAGGCCGGAGTTCACGGTTGCCTCGGAGCCCGAGCCGGCGCCGGAGTCCGCGCCTCTGCCCGACTTCGTGGTCGAGCCACCTTCGGAGCCGGTGCCCGTCCAGCCGCCGAAGGCCGAGCCAGTTGCCGCAGCGGCGCCCGAGCCCCTTCCCGATTTCGTCGTTCTGCCGGGCACCACGACGGATCCGCATGCCCCGCCGCCCGTACCGGAGCCCGAGCCGGAGCCGGAGCTCGGTCCGCTCCCCGACTACGTCGTCGACCCGAACCGCCCACAGGAGCCGAAGCCCCCTGCACCGAAACGCACACCCGCGGCAACGTCGAAACCCCTCGAGGTCGCCAGCGAGCCCGAGCCCGAAACGTCCACACCGGGCCTCTACTTCCCACCCGTAGCGGCCTTTCCCGCTCCTCGCGACGATCCCGACGATGATTCGGAGCGCAGGCGCAATGCTCCAAAGGCTCCGCCCCGACGACCTGCACCCGATCCTGGCAAGTCGAAGCGCGGCAAATCGGGCGCAGCCGAGCCCGGCGACGAAGCTGAAGAGATCAGCTGGATGGAAGGTCTCTCGAACCGCCTCAGTGCGTACAGCCTCGCCGAGGAAGACGCGGACACGAGCTCGGCTGGGGAGCCGACCGCGGACAAGCCCGAGGACGCCGAGACCGGCACCTGAACACAGCGCCGCCCTGCGCGTCGGGGGCGATAGCCTGCACGCGTGACCGACCAGTCAGCCGTGAGCCTGCTGCGCTGGCTGCATAGGCAACTTCGCCAGCCGACTCCTCAACGTGAGCACCTCGAGGCCGCAGTCGCGAACGACGACCCGGCCGAGGCCCGCCGGCTCGTCGCGCTGATTCCCTTCACCACGGCTCAGAGGCGGCACGTCGACAGCCTCATCTCCCGCTGGGAGGGGCGTGGGGGCCGCTGAGAACGGAGCGATCGTGCTCCGGATCTTCGACGCGTTCGCGCGGAGGGAAGGTTTCGCGCTGCGCGGCCTCTTCGCCGAGGACGCCGTGTGGAGCGTTCCCGGCAGCGGCGTCATGGCCGGGGTCTACCGCGGGCGCGACGAGATCTTCCGGTTTCTCGCGCGACTGCCGAAGGAAACGGAGGGCACGTATAGCTCGGAGCTCGTGGACGTGCTGGCGAGCGACGGACGGGCGGCTGCGCTCTATCGCGCGCGCGGGACTCGACATGGTCGCACGCTCGAGCTCGACCAGGTCCTGCTCTTCGTTATCGACGGCGGACTCGTTCGAGAGGTGCTTGCCCTCCCGAGCGACCCCGAGGCCTTCGAGGCGTTCTGGGCATAGGCTCGCGTCGCAACCTCCCGCTACCGCATGAGCATGCCGCCGTTGACGTCGAGCGTTGCGCCGGTGACGAAGCCTCCGTTCTCGGACAGCAGAAAGGCGACGAGCGCCGCGACCTCCTCGGGCCGACCCAGCCGTCCCACAGGAATCGTTTGTAGCATCGCCTGAATTCGCTCCGATGGCAGCGATGCCACATTTGGCCCGTCGATCGCCGCTGGAGCAACGGCGTTCACGGTCACGCCGTGCGACGCGAGCTCGGTGGCTGCCCTCCGTGTCAGCGCAATGATCCCCGCCTTCGACGTCGCGTAGTGCACTCCAACGCGCCCGGCGCTCGCCTGACCAGACACGCTGGCAAGGTTCACGATCCGGCCTTCGCCGCGGTCGCGGAGATACGCACCGACGATGCGGCACCCCAGGTACGTGCCCTTGAGATTCGTCTTCAGGACGTCGTCCCACTCATCGGGATCGATCTCCCAGAACGAGCGAAAGTCGGTCCGCGCTGCGTTGTTGACCAGGGCGTGAACGTCGTCGCCGAGCGAGGAGCGAACCTCGCCCAGCAACCGTTCCCAGGACTCGAGCTCGCGGATGTCGTGCTCGAAGGCAAGCGCGCGCGCGCCGAGCTCGCCGGCAAACCGTGCGATCCCGTCGAGGTCGATATCGGCGAGCGCTACTCGATAGCCGTCCGCGTGGAGCCGCCGCGCAATCGCCTCCCCGAGCCCGCGGGCGGCGCCCGTGACGATCGCGACGCGACTCACTCCACCTCGACGTGGATGCGCTTCTTCGCGTCCTTGAGGAACCCGCCCTCTCGCTGCCCCCGCACGGTAAGGATCTCGGAGAGGATCGAGAGCGC
>JAERMP010000216.1 GCA_016844515.1 Thermoleophilia bacterium
ATCGTCGCGCTCTTGCTCGGAGCGGTGACGCTCCGGCGTCGCACGCCGTGATTAGCATCTAGGTCGATTTCACGGCGGAGATGAGCTTGAGGATCGACTCCTTCGCGTCCCCGAAGAGCATCGTCGTCTTCGGATCGAGATAGAGCTCGTTGTCGATCCCCGCAAAGCCTGGGTTCATCGACCGCTTGAGCACGATGATGCTCGCCGCCTTGTCGACGTCCAGGATCGGCATCCCGTAGATCGGGCTCGCCGGATCACTGCGCGCTGCCGGATTGGTGACGTCGTTCGCGCCGATCACGAGGGCCACGTCCGTCTGCGCGAACTCCGGGTTGATCTCGTCCATCTCCGAGAGTTGCGTGTACGGCACGTTGGCCTCCGCCAGCAGGACGTTCATGTGACCTGGCATCCGCCCGGCAACCGGGTGGATCGCGTATCTGACGTCGACGCCGCGACCCTCGAGGATGTCCGCGAGTTGGCGAACGTCGTGCTGGGCCTGAGCTACCGCCATCCCGTAGCCCGGGACGACGATGACCTTGCGCGCGAAGGAGAGCTGCACAGCGACGTCCTCAGCCGTGGTGGCGCGAACCGTGCGGCCGTCGTCGGCGCGAGCCGTGCCAGCGCCGGCCTGCACCTGGCCGAACGCGCCGAACAGGACGTTGGCGATCGAGCGGTTCATCGCCTTTGCCATCAACAGCGTCAGCAACGTGCCTGCTGCACCGACCAGCATCCCGGACACGATCAGAACGGTCGAGTCGAGCACGAAGCCGGTGGCAGATGCCGCGATTCCCGTGAACGCGTTCAGGAGCGAGATGACCACGGGCATGTCGGCGCCGCCGATCGGAAGCACGAACATCACGCCGAAGAGCAGTGCGAGGGCGACGAGCGCCCAGAGCACCCACTGCTCATGCGCGCCCGCGATCGCGGCGATCCCGAGCCCGGCTGCCGCCAGGAGCACCAGGATGTTCACGACGTTCTGACCGGGGAAGACGATCGGGCGCCCGCTCAGGAGCTCCTGCAGCTTCGCGAAGGCGATGATCGATCCGGCAAAGGAGATCGAGCCGATCAGCGCCGACAGCACGATCGAGGTGGTCGAATCCCACGTGGGCCCGGCTTCGTTGTGCCATTCGGCAAGAGCGACGAGCGCGGCCGCACCGCCGCCGACTCCGTTGAAGATGGCGACCATCTGGGGCATCGCGGTCATGCGAACGTTGCGAGCTCCGACCAGGCCGACGACTCCACCGATCGATCCGCCCACGGCGATTAGCGCCCAGTTGCCGATGCCTTCCAGCAGCAACGTGGTACCGATAGCGACCAGCATTCCCGCGCCACCGATCCAATTCCCCTTCCGCGCGTGCTTCGGGGACGAGAGGAACTTGAGCGCGATCACGAAGCAGGCGATCGTGACGAGGTAGAGAAGGCCGACGACGTCCGGATCCGAGATCACGACTTGTTGTCCTTCTTCGGCTCCGGCCGGCGCTTGAACATCCCGAGCATGCGGTCGGTCACGAACCAACCGCCGACCACGTTCGCCGTCGCGAGCACCATGGCGATGAAGCCCACGATCTTCGTGAAGGTGTCGTCGGCGCCGCCGAGCACGATGATCGCGCCCACGATGACGATGCCGTGGATGAAGTTCGCGCCCGACATCAGCGGGGTGTGGAGCATCGCGGGCACCTTCGAGATGACCTCGAACCCGAGGAACGCGGCGAGCACGAGGATGGTCAGCTCGATGACGAGCGGCAGGGACGTCATTCGCCGCTCACCGGTCTCGTGACGCATGCGCCGGAGGTGATCTCGTCGTCCCAGTCGAGCGCGAGCTCGCCGTTCGGAGCGAGGTGCAGGAGGAGCGCGCTGACGTTGCGCGAGTAGAGCTGGCTCGAGTGGTACGCCATCAGTGAGGGCAAGTTCGTGGTCCCGATCACGGTCACGCCGTCGCGCTCGACGACCTCACCGGGCACTGTTGCCTCGCAGTTGCCGCCCGACTCGGCAGCGAGGTCGACGATCACCGACCCGGAGCGCATGCGCTCGACCGCGCTCATGGGGATCAGCCTCGGCGCGGGGCGACCTGGAATCGCGGCCGTGGTGATCACGACGTCGAAGTCGGGGATCCGCTCCTCGAGCGCGGACTGCTGCTTCGCTTGCTGCTCGGGGGTCAGCGCGCTCGCGTAGCCGCCGGCCGTCTCCTCCGTCCGTACGCCGAGGTCGAGGAAGGCTGCGCCCAGGCTCTCTACCTGTTCTTGCACCGCTGGCCTGACGTCGAACGCGGAGACGACGGCTCCGAGCCGTCGGGCGGTCGCGATCGCCTGCAGGCCGGCAACTCCGGCTCCGATGATGAGCGCGCGAACCGGAGCGATCGTCCCTGCGGCGGTCATGAGCATCGGAAACAGCCTTTGCACCCGGTCGGCTGCGAGGAGCACTGCCTTGTATCCGGCAACGGTCGCCTGCGACGAGAGTGCGTCCATCGACTGCGCGCGCGTGATGCGGGGGATCGACTCCATCGCGAACGCGACGATCTCCCGCTGCCGCAGCCGCGCGATCCCGTCAGTGTCGGTCAACGGATCGAGGAACCCGATGAGGACGGTTCCTCGCGACATCGCGTCGACTTCCCCTGCCGAGGGGCGAGCGACGCGCGCGACGCAATCGGCGCCCTCCAGCAGGGCAGCGCCGTCCGCTAGCTCGGCGCCGGCATCGGCGTACTCCTCGTCAGAGAATCCGGCTTCGCTACCCGCGGCTCGTTCGATCCTCATGTCGAAACCGGCACTGCGTAGCTTGGAGACCGTCTCGGGAACGAGCGCCACGCGACGCTCCCCGGGAGCCGTTTCCCTCGGAACTGAGACTCGCATGGCCGTCGCGAACTCTACGGAGAGGTCCAGGCAGTCGTGGGCGGAACCATCAAAGCGACGCCCAAACGTCCAGCTTCGTCTTCGTGCGCCGGATCACCTCGTCCGTGAACGCCCGCGTTCCGTGGTGGCCGCCCAGGTCGGCCGTGCGCGCTCCTTCGGCAACCGCTTCGAGGCACCCCTCGCGGATGGCCAGACCGGCTGTCTGGCACGTCTGGAGATCCGCATGCGAGAGGAGCGCAGCGCCGGCGAGGATCATGGCCATCGGGTTGGCGACGTCCTTCCCGTAGAGGGCAGGTGCGGTTCCGTGGGCCGCCTCCGCCATGAGCGCGTTCGGGACGTAGTCGTCTCCGAATGCGACGAGTAGCGACTCCGACCCGGCGATCGAACCGAAGAGCGGGAGCACGAGGTCGGAGAGGATGTCCCCGTCCCGATTGAGTGCCGGAATGACCATCGGGGCACCGCTCGACGAGATCAGGAGGGCAAAGGTGGCGTCGATGAGCTGCGGCTCGTAGGGCACGTCGGGGTGACGGGCAGCCGCTTCGTCCATCTCCTCCTTGAGCATCCCTTCGTAGATCGGGCTCACCGTGTACTTCGGCCCCCCGAAGACTTTCGCGCCCAGCCGCTCAGCCTCCCGAAAGGAGAACTCGGCGACGGCGTGGCAGATCCGGCGCTCGATGCGCTCGGTGCGGAGGGCGACCTCATCGTCGCCCTCGCCTTCGCGCCATTCCTTGGCGCCATAAGCGTCGCCGACCGCCATGCGTACGACCGAGATCGGGGCGTGCACTCCTCCGAGCGGGACGACACCCGGAATCCGCCGTCCCGTCCTCACGATCACCTTGCCGCCGATCTCCTCACGGAGAATGCGGTTAGGGGAGCCCACGTCGCCGGCGGTCTCGGGCGTGATCGTCGCCGCCTTCAGGCCGTAACCGTGCTCCCTGATCGCAGCCGCGGCTTCGTAGACAACGCGATTTTCGGTCGCGCGCCTGCTCTCCAGCGAGAGGTC
>JAERMP010000217.1 GCA_016844515.1 Thermoleophilia bacterium
CTGTTCTTCGCAAGCTGCGTCGCGGCAGCCATGCTCGTCCCGCCGAGCGCCACGAGCAGTGCAAGGCACGCAACAACCATTGCCGGTGAGGGCCGGCGCAGAAGCTTTCGCATTTCGTTCCCCTTTCCGTGACTCACCGGCCAGGCTACCCCCGCCACCGGCTGAACACCCACCGAAAGACGAGGTTTTTACGCTTCCCTTACCGAAACCAGGATCGACTCGAAGTACTCCCCAGCACGTCGACCCGTGCGGCGGTTGACGTGGCTGTCCAGCCTGGAGACGCTCACCGCTCGCGGAGAGCCTCTATCTCAGCCGCGAACTCCCCACCTACCTGCTCGAAGATGGAGAGCAACTGCTCGTACGCGCCGTCCCCGCCGAGGAAGTCCCAGAACTGCCTGCCCATCTTCACTTCCTGGTCGAAGTCGAAGAATGGCAGGGCATAGTTGTGCCGATAGGGGGCCGATCCGTACGGGCTGTAGGGAACGCCCCACCACCAAGACGAGTTCTCGTGCCGTCTGATGGCAAACGCTGTGAGCAGCCTCTCCTTCATCTCGACGCATTGACCCTTGTTCGGCTTGCCACTCTTGATCTCAAAGAAGTGCTGGGCACCCGCATGGGTTTTTATCCAGAGGTCGATTCGCGTCCCCGCCTGCACCTCGTTGCCGAAGTGCGCACGAATCTGGTCACGCTCGTACAGCGCGTCAGGCGACGCTTGACGACGTTCGAGTTGAGCAATGCGTTGCGTGATGAACTCGCGACTCAGAACGGGGATCGTCCCTGTCAGATCGAGAGCCTGCCGCACGTCGGCATGCACCTCCGCAGCCATCATGGCCCCTACGCGTTCGTGCAGGTTGCCGAGGCGGGTGGAGAAGCTCCGTTCGTTGAGAAGCCGGATTCCGGGCACAAGCGCGTCGTGAAACGGCGCGACGAGTCCTTCGAGTTCCTGTTCCTCCGGGTCGGGGACATCGTCCAGCCAACTGCGCATGAACGTCCGCAGGAGTCCATGAACAGCTTCGGCCGTCGCCGCGTCCACTTATGCGACTCGACAAACGAGGACGTTCTCATAAAACTCGCCGGCGCGCCGACCTGTACGCCTGTTGACGTGGCGAGTCAGAACGTCCTCGAGTTGAAGTCCTGACCGATCGAGGATCTCGGGATAGAGGTTACGCGAGTCATTGACGACGATGACCACCGGCGACCCGGGATCCATCTGCTCGGACGCGTTCAGAAACACCCGAACCATGGAGCTCTGATACTCCGCGAGCGCCGAACGGCTGGTCCCCTTCGAAGCCGGGCCGATCTCTTCAAGGCGGCGATCGACAAGACCGAGCAGCTCGTACGCGTAGCGGTGCTGCTCGTGGTAGTCGATGAGCCCGGGGTATGGAGGAGACGTGATGATTCCGTTCGGCTTCTTCGGTAGCTGCACCGTTCGCGAGTCCTCGTGCAATACGATTGCCTCAGTTCTCGACCGCACGCCCGCGAAAGCCCTGATGCGCCGAGACGTGTCGGTCGAGTATCGGCGAAGAAACTTCCCTGCTTCTCCCACTGGCACGCATGTGCGCTTGTGCTTGTGGCAGTAGTACGGCTCTGTTGCCGGCTGACGCGGGAAGTCCAAATCAAAGTGCGTCGTCAGTCGCGCAGAGCGAGCCGATCGTGACAGGATCACGTGCGCCACTTCTCGGATCGGGTTATCGAGCTCGATCGCGGCCACCCGATAGGCGAGCAGCTCACGTAGCGCTGTCGGCGCGTACCACCGGTGCAACCATTCACTCCCCTGGCTCAGATCGATGCGAGGTTCGTCTTGCCGTGATCTTTCGTAAGTAGCTCGCAGCGCCATCTCGAGTACACCGGACGAGTACTCCGCCGTCTTTACACCCGTAAGGAGGCAGTTAAAGGCGGAGATGTCACAGCCGACACCAACCGCTCCGAAGGCGCTGGCCTCGACCAATGTCGTCCCAGACCCGACGAAGGGGTCGTAGACGCAGTCGCCCGGCCTGAAATAGCGGCCGAGGAATACGTCAACGAGCTGTGGGATGAACTTCCCGAGGTAGGGGTGGAGGCCATGGACATGCTTCGTCCGCTCGACCTGCGGTAGCTGGTGTTCCGACCATGAGAGATCGAGATCGATCTCCGAGTAGAGGGCCGCCTGTGTTCTCCCACCCATCTGACGTCGAGTCTATGGCCCGGTCCGGATGGCCCTCGTGACGCATCTTTACCTCTTCCGCGAGACGCCTGGGGGCTCCCGCTCCGGGAGCTCCGCCTCCGTCCACGAAAGCTGAAGATCGCCGGTGAGCTCCTCGTAGAGGGCGGCCTGCGTCGGTGCCATGACTACCCGTTCGGACCGTCGCGGCGCGATCCTGCCGCTATTACCGCACTCGCTCTCCGAGGGTCTCCGACACGAGCTCGTCCAGATCCATGCTCGCGGCGGCCTCGCGCGCCGCTGCCAACTCTGCGGGATCGAGCTCCGTCTCGAGCCGGTCGAGCGTCGGCTGCGCGACCTGGCGGTTCATAGCGGGCATCGCCTCGTGCCCCAGGGAGAAGAGCAGCACCTCGGCCGCGCGTCGATCCTCCCCCTCCCGGGCGAGGAGCACACCCACTCCGCTGAGCGCGTGCAGGAGGAGCGATGTCGCCTGCATCTCCCGCGCGAGCTCCAACGCGCGGCGCAGATAGTCGCGAGCCTCGTCGAAGCGTCCGAGCGCTGCGGCCGCGAACCCGAGCCGGCAGAGCGCAGCGGTCATCCCCCAGCGGTGATTCGCCTGCTCGAAGCCCTCGTAGCCGGCGAGCGCGTGCTGCATCGCCTGCTCGTAGTCGCCGAGGCAGTACGCGCTCATGCTGGCGCGACTCCGCGTGTAGCCCGCGCCGGCCTGATCGCCGGCGCCGGCAAAGAGATCGCTCGCCTCAAGGTGGAGCTCGATCGCCTTCGCGTAGTCACCCTCCGCATCCGCCAGCAGCCCGAGCTTGCTGAGTGCGAAGCCGCGCATCAAGGGGCCTCCGATCTCCGCAGAAACTGCGTGGCACTCCTCGAAAGCCTCGCGGGCACCTTCGAGGTCGTCGAGGCAGAGACGCGCCCAACCGAGCCAGGAGAGGGAAGCCGCGACGTCGAGGTGGTCGCCTGCCGATCGGAGGATGTCGATGGCCTCTTCGAGATTGGCTACTGACTCCGCGTTCAGGTCCCGATTGCAGTCGTTGATGCCGATTGCGAGCAGGCAGACCCCGAGCTCCGTGGTCAGCCGTCGCTCACGCAGCTCCGGCAGGCATGCACGCGCGATTCCGTCCAGCTTCTCGTCATATCCGAGAGTGCTCCCGAAGAATGTCTGGTACGCAAGAGCGCTGAGCAGGACGTTGCTCGCCGTCCGGGCATCGATTGGGCCAGCCGGTGAGGGCTCGAGGAGATCGGCCATCTGCGCGAACGCCTGCGATCCCTCGTGCCAGCCGTGCGCCCAGAAGAACACCTGGAGGGACGAGAGAGCCGCTCGCGCGTCGTCCTCACTCCACTGCATGACCGCCCACTCCGCGGCGACCCGCAGGTTGTCGAGCTCCACGCGAAGCTCGTCGCGAGCCTCCATCATGTGCTCGCCGTACAGCGCTTCGGCCCGCGCCAAGAGCATCCCGACGTAGAAGCGCGCATGACTCTCTCGCGCATCCGGGAGCTCGCCGTGCTCGGCCGCCAGGCGCTCGCCTGCGTACTGCCGGAGCAGCTCGTGCAACTCGAAGCGGCCGAGCCCGGCTCGACGCACGAGCGACTTGCTCACGAGCCCGTGGAGCTCAGGCAGACCGGCTCCGGCCACCGCCGCAGCGGCATCCCGCGCGAAGCTGCCACGAAAGACCGCG
>JAERMP010000218.1 GCA_016844515.1 Thermoleophilia bacterium
CGACGTGTGGCTGGCCTACGCGCCGCGGCTCGAAGACCTGCCAGTCGAGGAATTCCACGTGGCCGTGCTCGACGCACAGCATCGGCTCGACCGCGACATCCTCGTCACGCGCGGACTCCTCAACTCGTCGCTGGTGCATCCCCGGGAGGTGTTTCGCGAGGCGATCGCCGAGCGTGCGGCGGCGATCGTCCTCGTGCACAACCATCCCAGCGGGGACCCGACGCCCAGCCCCGACGACAGGGCGATCACCGCGCAACTCGTCGCGGCGGGAAAGCTGCTGGACATACCGGTCGCGGACCACGTGGTCATCGGGCGGGGGAGGTACCTCAGTTTCTCGGAAGCGGGGATGTTGTAGACGGGAGGGGAAGGGGGAGGATGGGGAAGGCAACGGAGGGGGACTGGATTTCAGGGGAGGGAGGGGAACGAGGAGGCATCGCGACGACCGCGGACTGACGCATCCCCTTCCCGATCCCTCCCCTGTGGTCCATTCCCCCTCCCACGCCATCCCCATCCCAGTAGTTTGAGGGGGAATGGCCACCGCCGCGCTCGCCGACGTCATCCCGGGCTGGACGCTCTCCGCCGAGGCCAACGCGGACCGTCTGGACCCGGATCTGCTTGCGCGCGCCTACCACTTCAGCGACCGGGCGCACGCCGGCCAGCGGCGCAAGAATGGCGACCCGTTCGTCACCCACTGCGTGGAGGTCGCCAAGATCCTTGCCGACCTGCAGCTCGATTCCGTGACCGTCGCGAGCGGGCTGATCCACGATGTGGTCGAGGACACGAACGTCACGCTCGAGGACGTGGAGCGCGAGTTCGGCCGCGAAATCGCGCAGATCGTGGACGGCCTCACGAAGATCGGCCACCTGCCGATGACGTCGCTGCAGGAGCGGCAGGTCGAGAACTACCGCAAGCTCCTGCTCTCGATCGCCAAGGACATCCGGGTCATCCTGATCAAGCTGGCCGACCGCCTGCACAACATGCGGACGCTCGACTACCTCGACCCGGACAAGCGCGCCCGCATCGCGCAGGAAACGCGCGACCTGTACGCGCCGCTCGCGCACCGCTTCGGCCTCGCGAAGCTGAAGGCGGAACTCGAGGACCTCGCCTTCAAGTTCCTCGAGCCCGACGAGTACCGGCAACTGGCGAAACAGGTGGTGCAGAAACGTGCCGAGCGCGAGGCGCTGGTCGAGGAGATGAGCGGGCCGCTGCGCAAGCGGCTGGCCGACGCCGGGATCGTCGTCCATGAGGCGAGCGGCCGGCCGAAGCATCTCTGGTCCATCTTCAAGAAGATGGAGAAGCGGGGCAAGCCGTACGAGGAGATCTACGACCTGCTCGCGATTCGCGTGCTGGTGGAGAACGTGCAGGAGTGCTACCACACCCTCGGCGTCATCCACGGCGAGTGGACGCCGCTGCAGGAGCGCATCAAGGACTACATCGCGAGTCCGAAGTCCAACGGTTACCAGTCGCTGCACACGACGATCTTCGGTCCGCGACACACGCTCTTCGAGATCCAGATCCGCACGCGCGACATGCACCGCACGGCCGAGTACGGCATCGCGGCGCACTGGCTCTACAAGACCGGCGACCCGGACAGCGACGAGCTCGACAAGGCGCTGCACTGGTTCCGCCAGGTGCTCGAGATGCAGCTCGACGCGGAGACGCCGGACCAGTTCCTCGAGTTCCTGAAGCTCGATCTGTACCAGGACGAGATCTTCGTGTTCACGCCAGCGGGCGACGTGATCCAGCTTCCGCGCGGCGCGACGCCGCTCGACTTCGCGTTCGCCGTGCACACCGAGGTCGGCGTGCACACGCAGGGCGCCAGGGTGAACGGGCGCCTCGTCCCGCTTTCGCGCGAACTGCGCAACTCGGAGACCGTCGAGATCGTGCGGTCACCGAACGCGCGCCCGAGCCGCGACTGGCTCGCCCACGTCCGCACCGGCCGCGCGCGCCACAAGATCCGCCAGTGGCTGCGGAACGAGGAGCAGCGCGCATCGGTGGCGGTGGGGCAGGAACTCCTCGAGCGCGAGATCAAGCGCCGCCGCCACCCGAAGCTCAGCCAGGAGCAGCTGACGGCGGCGACGTCCACGCTGAAGCTCGGCGACGTCAACCACCTGTACGCCTCTCTCGCGCAGGGCGATGTGAACGTCACGCAGGTACTGCGCGCGCTCTACCCGGACTTCGACGAGCGCGACGACGCGGCGCTCAAGCCAAGTCCGCTCGAGCGGCTGCTCGACCGGATGCGCAGCGTCGCGCCGTCGCCCCGCGGGCTGCGCATCCAGGGCGTGGATGGCCTGATGGTCCGCTACGCGCAGTGCTGCCAGCCCGTGCCCGGCGACAAGGTCGTCGGCTACGTGACAAGGGGCCGCGGCGTGAGCGTCCACCGCGGTGACTGTCCCAACCTCCTGCAGCTCGCGCACGAGCCCGAGCGCCGCCTCGAGATCGACTGGCAGAAGTCCGAGGGCGAGCGTTTCCTGATCCGCCTGGCCATCGAAGCCACCGAGCGCCGGGGGCTCTACGCGGACCTGGCGACCGCCGTCGGCGAAACCGGCACCGACATCCGTTCGCTCGAGCTCAAGACGATCGACGGACGCGTGTCCGGCGCGTGCCTGGTTGAGGTCGAGAACCTCGCCCACCTCGAGAAGATCGTGAAGGCGCTCCGGAAGGTGAAAGGCGTCTCGGAGGTCGCTCGGCGGGAGCGCATCACGTCGGAGGGCTGACGCCACCGCTGCGCGGCTGACCGCGGAAGTGGGCGACCAGTACGCTGCCCGAACAAAAGCCGATAGGTTAGCTTTCTGGCGATGCCGAAAGCCGCCTTCGACCTCCGCGCGCCCTTTCAGCCGGCGGGCGACCAGCCCCGTGCCATTGCCGAGCTTTCGGCCGGACTGGAGCGCGGCGACCGGTTCCAGACGCTCCTCGGCGTCACGGGCTCGGGCAAGACGATGACCGTCGCCAACGTCATCCAGCACTGGGGCCGCCCGACCCTCGTCCTCTCGCACAACAAGACGCTCGCCGCGCAGCTCTACGGCGAGCTCAAGTCGTTCTTCCCGAACAACGCCGTCGAGTACTTCGTCTCGTACTACGACTACTACCAGCCGGAAGCGTACGTCCCCTCGAGCGACACGTACATCGAGAAGGATGCGTCCATCAACGACGACATCGACCGGCTCAGGCTCCGCGCGACGTCCTCGCTGATGGAGCGCGACGACGTCGTGATCGTTGCGACCGTGTCGGCCATCTACGGCCTCGGCGATCCCGAGACCTACCGTGCGACGATGGTCACGCTGCATCGCGGGCAGAAGATCGCCCGCGACGACATCCTGCGCTCGCTCGTGAAGATCCAGTATGCGCGCAACGACGTCGCCTTCGAGCGCGGGACGTTCCGGGTGCGCGGCGACACCATCGAGATCTTCCCGGCCTACGAGGAGCAGGCCGTCCGCCTGGAGATGTTCGGCGACGAGATCGAGAAGATCGTCAAGGTGAGCCCGCTCACCGGAGAGACGATCTCCGCGCTGCAGCGCACGGCGATCTACCCGGCCAAGCATTTCGTCACCACCAGGCCATCGCTCGAGCGCGCCGTCGGCCACATCCGCGTGGAACTTGCGGAACGGCTCGCCGAGCTCCGCGCCGCCAACAAGCTGCTCGAGGCCCAGCGGCTCGAGTCGCGCACGAACTTCGACGTCGAGATGATGCTGGAGATCGGCACCTGCACGGGCATCGAGAACTACTCACGGCTGCTGTCGGCGCGCGCCGCGGGCGAGCGCCCCGCCGTGCTCCTCGACTACTTCCCCGACGACTTCCTCCTCGTCGTCGACGAGTCGCACGTCACG
>JAERMP010000062.1 GCA_016844515.1 Thermoleophilia bacterium
CGCTGGAACGGGGTCTCGACGAGGCGCTCGAGACGCTCCAGGCTCAGCGCGAGATGAGAGCCCCTCTTCGTGCCGGCGACAGCGTGCACCTCGTCGAGGATCACCGTCTCGATACCGCGGAGCGTCTCCCGTGCCTGCGACGTCAGAAGGAGAAAGAGCGACTCGGGGGTCGTGATCAGGAGGTCCGGCGGCGTGCGGAGCATCCGGCGGCGCTCGTCGGCGGGCGTGTCGCCTGTACGCACGCCGACGGACAGCTTCGAGCCGAGCCCTACGAGCGGGCTTCGCAGGTTGCGCTCGATGTCGTAGTTGAGCGCCTTGAGCGGGGAGACATAGAGCAGGCGGAGACCCTCGCCCGGTCTCTCGTTGAGCCG
Organism: Thermoleophilia bacterium; assembly: GCA_016844515.1. The sequence continues at coordinate 372 of JAERMP010000062.1, forward strand.
GTCGATCCCGAAGAGAAACGCCGCGAGCGTCTTCCCGGAGCCCGTGGGCGCCTGGATGAGGACATGCCCTCCGGAGGCGATCGCCGGCCAGCCGAGCTCCTGTGCCGGCGTCGGCGCAGCGAACGCCCGCTCGAACCACGCCCTCGTCGCCGGCGAGAAGACATCGAGCGGATCCATCGAGGCAGCGTAGCCCCTCGATGCGCGCTTGACTCGCCGCGGCTCGCGCGAAACGATCTCCCTCGTGAGCGGGCTCGCATTCGTCGCCGTCTGGACTGCGGGAATGGCACTCATGATGCTCCCGAGCGCCGTGCCGCTCCTACGGCTCGACTACATGACGGAGCGCTCGAGCCTCCGCACTGCCGCACTCGCTGCCGGCTACCTCGCCACCTGGGCGACCATCGCCGCGGCGGTGGCGGTTCTCCACGTGTGGATCGGCATGCCACTCATGGACTCACACGAGCAGGCTGTGGTCGTCATCGCGCTCGTGGTCGCCGCCGCATATCAGGCAGCACCTGTGCAGCGACGCTGCCTGGCACGCTGTCGCGGCCCGCTCTCGCAGATCTTCCACGGTTGGCGCGAGGGCATCGGTGGGGCCTTCCGGATGGGAATCCACAACGGAGTCTGGTGCGTCGGCTGCTGCATCGGTCTCGTCGGCGCGCTGCTCGTCCTCGGTGCGATGAGCGTGCTGTGGATGGCGCTCTTCTTCGTTGCGGTAACCGTCGAGAAGACTGCGCCTTTCGGCACGTCGCTCAGCCGTGCGCTCGTTCCCGCTCTGGCCGCGGGAGCTCTGATGTGGGCGCTGTGAGCTTCAGCGTTCGCGGCTCGTACTTCGAGTCGTGCAACTGCGAAGCGATCTGCCCGTGTCGCATGGTCGACGGCGTCCGGGGCGGGCGATCGACCTACGGCATCTGCTACGGCGCACTCTCCTGGCGGATCGAGCAGGGAGTCGTGGGCGAGGTCGACGTCACGGGATTGAACGCCGCCCTCATCGTTCGGTACGACGACGACGAGCCCGGCTCGCCGTGGAGCATCGTTCTCCACGTCGACGAACGAGGAAGCGCGGAGCAGCGAGAGGCGCTCGCGGACGTCTTCCTGGGTCGCCTCAAGGGTCCGCATGTCGACACGCTTCCGTGGATCCGCAAGGCGCGGCACCTCCTTGACGTCCGCGTGAGCACGATCGAGCTCGTAGCCGACGGGGACGTCCACCGGCTCCGCGTCGGCGATGCGGTACGACTCAACGCCACACGACCCGTCGAAAGTCGCACGGACGTCTCCTGCCTGATCTCGGGGTACGAGCGAATCGGCCGCGAGCTGTACGCGGACGAGCTCGTCGTCGACGACGATCCCTTCGCGTGGGAGCTCTCGGGGAACTGCGCATTCGCCTCCGACTTCGAGTACGCCTCGGCCTGAATCGTCCACGAGCGCTGGTACCCTCACACGCCGACAGCCGTCGATTCCGGGAGGAGGAGCAACATGCGCGTCAGTCGAGTCGTCATTCTCGCCGTTCTCGCCTTCGCCTTCACCGCGCTCCCGGCGAGCGCGCTCGATCTCGAGGTGGACGTCAAGCCACCGCCGGGCGAGGTCGGCACGCCGTACGAGTTCCAGTTCTTCGGCGAAGAAGGCTGCCTGCCGTACCGGTTCTCGTACCTGAACGGCACGCTGCCGCCCGGGCTGCGCATCACGGTCGACGGGAAGCTGACAGGGACGCCGACCGAGGCAGGCACTTTCAGCTTTTGGGTCGCGCTCGACGACAACGCGGGGCCCACGAACCCCTTCTGCCTGTCTCCCTCCGTGCAGTCGCAGGGCGAGTTCACGATGATCGTCATGCCCGACCTCGCGGTAAAGACGACGAGCTTGCCGAGCGCGACACCCGGGCGACCGTATTCGGTGCAGCTCGAGTTCACGAATCCCGAGGTCGGCTGGCCCGTGGTCTGGGATATCACCCAGGGTGCGCTCCCCGCCGGTTTGACGCTCTCGGCGAGCGGCGTGATTTCGGGAACCCCTGCGGGCGCTGACGCGAAGACCTTCGTCGTGCGCGCTCGCGAGCCGTTTCGCCGCTTCGGCGAGCGCGAGCTGACGCTGAGGGTTGCAGCGGCGCTCCAGGCGAGCTCGTCGCTCGGTGCAGGCGAGGTCGGGCTCCGTTACGCCGGGTCCGTCTCGGCGTCCGGCGGTGTCTCCCCATTCGCCTACAGCGTCGCGATCGGCGACCTTCCGGCGGGTCTCGCCCTCAACGCGGTGACCGGCGCAGTCCGTGGCATCCCGCAAGGCGCGGGGACGTACGGACTCACGTTCGCGATCACGGATTCCGCCGGACAACGGGTCACGGTTCCGGCGAACTTGCGCATCGCGTCGCGGCTGGCGATTACCACCGCGCGCCTCTCCGCTGCGATGGTCGGAACGGCCTACCGCACTCGGCTCGCCTCGACCGGAGGCCTTGCACCAAAGCAGTGGCGCATCGTAAGTGGTGTGCTCCCGCGCGGGATCCGACTCGACGCGAGAACTGGCGTGCTCTCCGGTGCCGGGCGAACCGCCGGCGTATTTCGGTTCACGATCGAGGCGCGTGACCGCCTCGGCGCACGCTCGACCAAAGCCTTCCGACTCACCGTTACCGGCTAGCCCGCAGGCACGGTCTACACTCAGGCCGTGCCCGCCGCTCTCTACTTCACCGAGTCGGAGGAGGCCAACGAGCTGCTCTCACGCGAGCCGCTCGCACTCCTGATCGGGTTCGCGCTCGACCAGCAGGTGACGGTGCCGACCGCGTTCGCCGGCCCGCAGAAGCTGAAGGAACGAATCGGCGCCCTCGATGCCGCTGCGATCGCTTCGATGGATCCCACAGAGCTCGAGACGGTATTCCGCGAGAAACCCGCGATCCACCGCTTCCCCGGCTCGATGGCCAGGCGGGTCCAGGAGCTGTGCGCCGTGATCGTGGACGAGTACGACGGGCACGCCGAGCGCGTCTGGACCGAGGCCGAGGGCCCGGCAGACTTGAAGCGCCGCATCGGAGCGCTGCCTGGCTTCGGAACGATGAAGATCACGGGGCTCGGCTCCGTGCTCGCGCTGCGCTTCGGCGTCGAGGCCGCAAAGGAACTTGTCCCGAACCACCCGTGCCTCGGCGCCATCGACTCTCCGGAGGCGCTCGCCAAGTACCAGGCCGCCAAGCGCGCCCACAAGGCCTCGCTCCGCGCCGCACAGACCGCGTGACCGACGGCTCGGCCGCGCGGCCGGCCATCGAGATCCAGACGCTGACCGACGGAGGCCAGCGCCCGTCCGACGTCGCACGCGGGATCGCCGGCTTTCTCGCCGAAGCACGGCAGTCGCTCGACATCGCGATGTACGACATCCGCTCCGAGTCCGACGCCGGCGCGCTCGTCATCGCCTCGCTCCTGGCCGCTGCTCAACGGGGAGTGGCGATACGCCTTCTCTACGACGTCGCCCACCCCGGCCCGATCCCCGTTCCTCCTCCGCCCGAGACGAAGCCCGAGGCGATCGAAGCGCTCCCGATCCCGACGCGCGGCATCGCTGGAGTCCCCGACCTCATGCACCACAAGTTCGCCGTCCGCGACGGCCATGCCGTTTGGGCCGGCTCGACGAATTGGACGGACGACTCCTGGTCACGGCAGGAGAACGTGATCGTGACGGTCGAGTCGCCGGAGATCGCGTACGCGCACACCCTCGCCTTCGAGCAGCTCTGGGAGCGCGGCGAGGTCGAAGGGACGGGCAAGGTCGACCCCCGTCCCGAAGACGTCGACGGCGCTCGCGTGCGAGCCTGGTTCTGCCCCGAGCACGGGGAGGCGCTCTCGCACCGTGTCGCCAAGCACATCGGTAGGGCGCGCCAGCGCGTCCGCATCGCGTCGCCCGTCCTGACCTCGGGACCGATCCTCGCGACGCTCGTCGAGGTCGTGAACGAGCACCGCTGCGATGTCGCCGGTGTCGTCGACGATACGCAGGTCGACCAGGTCTTCGGGCAATGGAAGACGAACGGCGTAAGTGAGTGGAAGGTCCCGCTCCTTCGCCGCATCCTGGAAGGAGCGCCGTTCAGCGGCAAGACCTCCACGCGTTGGCGACCGGGCTCCGTCCACGATTTCATGCACGCCAAGGTCGTCGTCGCCGACGACACGTCGTTCGTGGGCAGCTTCAACTTCTCCCGCTCGGGCGAGCGGAACGCGGAGAACGTGCTCGAGATTCGAGACAGCGGCGTCGCCGACGAGCTGGCCGGGTTCATCGACGAGATCCGGTCGCGCTACCCGCCGGCGACGCCGCCTGAGTAGTGCGCAAGGCCGGAATCCGCCAAGCGCGGATTCCGGCCGCGCGTAACTCCCTAAAGGCGGCCGCTTCGCGACCGCTGCGCTCGTGCTCCCGTCGGCGCTACTGAGCTCTTAGCCTGCCTTGGCGATGATGCTTCGCATCTCGCCGCCCGAGAACGCGCGCATCGTCGTCGTTCGGACGTTGCCCTGCGCGGCCAGCGTAAGGGCAAACGCAGTCGCGCTTTCGTCGTCGGGGGCCTCGGAGACGGCGACGATGTCGTACGGCCCGAGCGTCCAGTAGAGCTCCTTGAGCGCGCCGCCGAACTTCCCGGCCAGCGCCTTTCCTGCCTCGGCCCGATCGACCGTGTCCTTGAACTCGGCCGCGCCCTTCTCGGTCCAGTTGATGAGGCTTATGTACGTGGGCATCGCTCCTCCTTGAGTCGGGATCATTCGATTCAATCGCGCTGCTGCGCCTAGCGCAAGGTCCGCGCACTGGAGGCCGGGCAAACACGGCCTCCACGACCGCACGGAATACGAGTCAGCGCTTCTTCGGGTTGTGCATCTGCTCGCGCAGCGCACCGCCCGGATTCACGTTCGTATGCAGGTTGACGTAGTAGTTCCTCGGGTTGTCGAGGATCGCCTGCAGCGTCGCAGAAGGGGTCCCCGTCACGACCGTGGTGATGTTCCCCTGGCCGTCCACGTCCGTAAACGGCGCGATGCCGGAGCTCACGACCACCGGGCCGTTCGCCCCCTTCGCACCTTGATGGACGTGCAGGCCGGTGATGTTCACCGAGCCCGGGAACGAGTAGTTGAAGTAGAAGATCACCTCGCCCGAGGTGATCGCCCCAGCGCTCGAGCGCTCGAGATCGAAGGTCACGCTGCCAACCGCATCGGCCTTCAGCCCTTTGCTCGGCGGTACCTCCTGGCTCGGCTTGAGATTGAGCTTGAAGACCGGCGTCGCCGAGTGTGCCGGCTTCTTCGCGGTGGCGCCGCCGATGACGACGAGCGCCATGAGCCCGACGAGAATCGCCGGGATCACGAGTCGTATGCGTTGCATGTGCATCCCTCCCTCTGCGCAGAGTTGCACAAGCAAAGATGCACCGGCACGCGACTTCTTGCGCGGCGACCCGTACGGAATGCTTACGCGCCCGTCACAAATCGCTCAACGAACTCGAACGGCTCGGTGTCTGACTTCATCTGGATTGACCAATCAGAGGGAGGGATCGCAGTGAGAGGAGTCGGCCTGATCGCAATGGGCGGCCTGATGCTCGCGCTCGCAGCCGTGCTCGGGCCCGCGGCGCTCGCAGGTGACAAACCCAAGACAGGGGACGAGCGCGCCGCCATCTCGCGCGCCGATCTCCGCGGTGTGAACTTCATCGAGAACTGCCGCTTCAGCCACCAGGCGCCCGACGACCCGATCGTGTTTCCGGGGAAGCCGGGTGCCTCACACCTGCACACCTTCGTCGGCAACCGGACGACGAATGCGTCGTCCAATTTCGGATCGCTCCGTTCTGGCTCGACGACGTGCATGCGCACCGACGACACGGCCGCGTACTGGGTCCCGGCCCTCTACCAGGGCACGAGCCTCGTGCTGCCGCAGGGCGCCACGATCTACTACCGGCGCGGGACGCTCGCACCGTTGAGCACCTTTCCCAACAACCTACGGATGATCGCCGGGACCGCAGCCTCAACCACGCCGCAGGACCTTCGCGTCACCTTCTGGAACTGCGGCGTCGACGGAGGTGTCCAGCCGTCGAGCACGGTGCCGACCTGCCCGAACCAGCGGGGCTCGTTCCTGCGACTGCACATCCGGTTCCCGAACTGCTGGGACGGGCGCCAGCTCGACAGCGCGGACCACAAGAGCCACATGGCCTACTCGGTTCGTGGGGCCTGTCCGTCGGCGTATCCCGTCGAGGTGCCGGCGATCGAGCAGATCTACCGCTACCCGACGCTGGGGGGCGAGGGCTTCTCGCTGGCGTCAGGGAGCCAGTTCAGTGCGCACGCGGACTTCGTCAACGCGTGGAAGCCAGGGGCTCTCAAGAAGCTCGTCGAGGGCTGCCTCAACGAGCTCGTTCACTGCGGGCGCGGCTAGTAGCAATCGAAGGACGATCTCTCGTAGGGGCCGGGCCGCGCTCGGCCCCTACGCCACGCCGTCGAGCAGGAAGGCGCGCGACTCCTTCAGCATCTCGCGCGCGATCACGAGGCGCTGGATCTCGTTCGTCCCCTCGTAGATCTGCGTGATCTTGGCGTCGCGCATCATGCGCTCGACCGGGTACTCGCTGATGTAGCCGTACCCGCCGAGGATCTGCACCGCCTCGGTCGTGACCTCCATCGCCGTGTCGGTGCAATAGAGCTTCGCCATGGCTGACGCCTTCGTGAGCTCCTCGTCCGGCGCGCCCTCGTCGACCATGCGCCCGAAGCGATAGAGGAGCCCACGCGCGGCCTCGCACCGAGTCTCCATGTCTGCGAGCTTGCCCGCGATCAGCTGGTGCTCGGCGATGGGCTTCCCCATCGTCTCGCGGGTGCGCGCGTACTCGAGCGCGTAGTCGGTCGCCCCTTGCGCGATGCCGAGGCCCTGAGCGGCGACTCCCGCCCGTGAGCGGTCGAGGATCTGCATCGCGACCCGGAAGCCCTCCCCCTCTTGCCCAAGCCGGTTGGTCGCGGGAATTCGAGCGCCCTCGAAGACGAGCTCCCCGGTCGTGGAGCCGGTGATTCCCATCTTCGGCTCGAGGCGCGCGACCTCGAACCCGGGCGTATCCGACTCGACGACGAACGCCGAGATTCCCGTGTGGCCGGCTTCGGGGTCGGTCTTTGCAAACACCGTGTACAGGCTCGCCACCCCCGCGTTCGTGATGAACCGCTTCGAGCCGTCGAGGACGTATTCGTCCCCGTCGCGGCGGGCCGTCGTCCGCATCGCAGCAGAGTCCGAGCCCGAGCCGGCCTCGGTCAGCGCGTAGGCGGCCAGCCATTCACCGGACGCGAGCTTCGGGAGGTAGCGCGCCTTCTGCTCGTCGGTGCCCGCGACCTTGAGCCCGAGTGAGCCGAGCTCCTGCACGGCCAGGATCACCCCGCTCGTCGCGCAGACTTTCGAGACCTCCTCGATGGCAATGAGCGAAAGCAGCGTGCCGGTCCCTGTCCCGCCGTGGGCCTCGTCGAAGAAGAGGCCGAAGATGCCGTGCTCGCGGTAGAGCTCGACGACGTCCCAGGGGAACTCGTGCGACGCGTCGATCTCAGCCGCGCGCGGCGCGATGCGCTCGCGGGCGAGCGTGCGCACGAGCTCGCGGATTTCGAGCTGGTCGTCGGAGAGCGGCTCCCAGGGCACGATCGAAGTCTAGGCCGGACGGCTACTCCGGCTTCTGGCAAACCGCCTCGATGTTGTTGCCGTCGGCGTCGAGGACGAATGCCCCGTAGTAGTGCTCGTGGTAGTGAGGTCGGAGACCGGGCGGCCCGTTGTCCTCGCCGCCGGCTGCGAGCGCAGCCTCATGGAACGCGTCGACGGTAGCCCGGTCGTCGCACTTGAACGCCACATGCGCGCCGCCGACGGGGTCACGGCGGATGACGCCCAGGTCCATTCCGTGGGAGTCGGCGAACCCGAGGTACTCCCCTATCTCGAACGCCAGCGAGTACCCGAGTGGTTCGAGCGCCTTCAGATAGAAGTTCTTCGCAGCCTCGAGGTCGGTCACATTGACCGAGGTGTGATCGATCATCTCCACTCCCTTCGCGTGGTTACAGTCGCACCATGATCCTCGAGAACGGCGTGGTCCGCACGATGGATCCGTCGCTGCCCACCGCGCGGGCGCTCGCGATCGCGGGCGACAGGATTGCCGGCGGCGTTGGCACGCACGAGACGGCGCTGCCGACACCTGACGTCGTCGATCTCGGAGGCCGCTGTGTCCTTCCGGGGTTCACCGACTCACACGTCCACTTCCCCACCTGGTCGCTCGCGCAGCGCGACGTGAGGCTCGAAGGCGTGTCGGGGCTCGCGGAGGCGCTGGAGCGGGTACGCGCTCATCCTCGCCACGGTTCGTGGATCCGCGGGACCGGCTGGCGCTCGGCCGACTGGGAGGCGCAGCCGGCGAAGGAGGCGCTCGACGAGGTCACCGGATCGACGCCCGCGGCACTCTGGTCGAAGGACTACCACTCGCTCTGGCTCAACTCTGCGGCACTCGCGTTCGCAGGCGAGGATCTCGACGTCGAGGGCGGCGTTGTCGAGCGCGATGAGAACGGAGATCCGACAGGGATCCTCCGCGAGGAGTCCGCGTGGCAGTTTCGGGCGCGGTCCGACGCGGTCTCCGAGGACGAGTGGGTCGAGGCGACCAGGGAGGGGATGCGCCTGGCCGCGAGCCGCGGAGTCGTCGCCGTGCACGACAAGGACGGCTGGCTCGGCGCGCAGCGCATCTTCCAGCGCCTGGCCGAGCGCGAGGGGCTCACGCTTCGGGTCTGGCAGTCCGTCCCGTACGAACGCCTCCCTGAGCTCGAGGCGCTCCGCCTCCGCTCCGGAATCGGCGACGACTTCCTCCGCGTCGGCTACCTGAAGGCGTTCATGGACGGGACGCTCGGCTCGCAGACGGCATGGATGCTCGACGGCTCGGGCGTCCGGATCACGAGTGGCGAAGAACTGCAGGACATCATCCGACGAGCCTCGCGCGCCGGCTGGCCGGTCGGCGTGCATGCGATCGGTGACCGCGCGAACCGCGAGGCGCTCGACGCCTTTGAGGCGACGCGCGACGAGTGGGCGCCGCTAGGCCTGCGGCAGCGCATCGAGCATGCTCAGTGTTTAGCGCCAGAGGACATTGCACGGTTCGCAACGATCGGGGTCGCGTGCTCGGTGCAGTTCAGCCACGCTCCGTCGGATCGCGACCTCGCCGATCGCTTCTGGGCCGACCGGATCGATGGGGCGTACGCCTTCCGTTCGCTCTGGGACTCGGGAGCGCTGATCGCGAACGGGTCGGACGCGCC
>JAERMP010000063.1 GCA_016844515.1 Thermoleophilia bacterium
TGGCGGCATCGTCGAGGTGGACGCTCAAGAGATGCTCAAAGCGCCCGAGACAACCGCATCCGAGTCGTCCTCGTTTTTCACGAACGAACCGCCCAGGAAAGCGCGCGCGCTTCACTCCAAATGGAGATCGTCGGCGACGTCCTCATGGCCGCTCACCGAAAGGAGGTTCCGTGCCCGCAACAGGATTCAAGTGCCAGTTGAGGGTTCTGCTCACCCAGGACTTGTCTCTGCCGAGAAACTCGAGTAACCCCGATCCCACTCGGCCTGGTTCAAACCACCTGCCCAGGCGTGGAACAATGGAAGGCTGACGCGCGTTCGATCATCTCGTAGACAGGGTGACGCGGGTGCGAGGGTGCTCTCGCGGGCCCGGACAGCGGGGCTACGGCCCCGAAGGAGGTGGGACATTGACACTGACCATCAACGACACGGCTCCGGACTTCTCTGCCGAGAGCACGGAAGGCGCGATTCAGTTCCACGACTGGGTCGGTGACTCGTGGGCGGTGCTCTTCTCGCACCCGAAGGACTTCACTCCGGTGTGCACGACCGAGCTCGGCTACATGGCGAAGATCAAGCCCGAGTTCGACCGCCGGAACGTCAAGATCATCGGTCTCTCGGTCGACTCGACCGGCGACCACGAGGGCTGGGCGAAGGACATCGAAGAGACGCAGGGGCACGCGCCGAACTACCCGATCATCGGCGACGCCGACTTCAACGTCTCGAAGCTCTACGGGATGCTTCCCGCCGAGATCGGCGGCGAAGCGTCCGATCGGACGGCCGTCGACAACCAGACGGTGCGGAACGTCTTCGTGATCGGGCCGGACAAGAAGGTCAAGCTCGTCCTCGTCTACCCGATGACGACGGGCCGCAACTTCGACGAGGTGCTCCGGGTGATCGACTCGCTGCAGCTCACTGCCAAGCACAAGGTCTCGACGCCGGTCAATTGGAAGCAGGGCGAGGACGTGATCATCGCCGGCTCGGTTTCCAACGAAGAGGCCGAGCAGACCTATCCGGAAGGCTGGGAATCTCCGAAGCCGTACATTCGGATTGTCCCTCAGCCCGACATGACGCTCGCGGAGGTCTGACCACCGGCGCGACCACCGCATCGTTCGACGTTCGAGAAGCCTCGCTCCCGCGGGGCTTCTCACTTCCATGGGTCTTGCCGTTCGCGCTCGCTGCTCGGTTAGGCTCAGAACCCGATGTCCGAAGCCGTTCTCACCCCGGCACCTATCGCGCCCGAGCACCCGCGGCGGCGGTTCCTCCGCATCGCTGCGTGGGTGGTCGGCACCGTCATCGTCGCCGGACTACTCGAGCTCGTGGGAATCGACGTCCTCGGCTGGTTCCGGCAGCTCTGGGACGCCGTAACCGAGATCTCGATCGGGTACGTGATCCTCGGCTGTCTCTTCCAGGGTGCGCAAACCACGCTGACCGCTCTCGGTTGGTACGGGATCCTGCGCTACGCCTACCCGGGTGGCGTGACGTACATGGAGGTTCTCGCCGCGTACGCGGTGGGGGTCGCCCTCAACAACTACGTCCCGGCGAACATGGGAACGTTCGTGATGCTGCTCATGTTCGTCGCGGTCGTTCGAGGCGCGACGTTCCCCGGGGTGCTCGCCGGCTACATGGTGCAGAAGATCTTCTACTTGATCATCGGCACGCTGATCTACATCTACCTCTTCGCGGCCGTGGCGGGCTCGTTCGACTTCCAGTTCGGGAACGAGTGGGACGCTATCTCGAGCCATACCTTGCTCGTCCTCGGGCTCATCGGCGGGGCGATCTTCCTGGTCGCGTTGCTCCTGCGGATCTTCTGGCGCTGGGTGAAGGTGATGTGGGAGAAGGCGAAGCAGGGCGCCGCGATCCTCGGCGATCTGCGCGCCTACGTGAAGTGGGTCCTCCTCCCACAGATGGGTGGATACGCCGCCAAGGTCGGCGTGATCATGGTTTTCCTGGCCGCGTACGGAATCCCGGTGACGTTCGGCTCGGTGATGAGCGTGCTCGGCTCGAACCAGCTCGCGAATCTGGTGTCGTTCACCCCGGGCGGCGTCGGTGTGAACCAGGCGTTCAACACCTTCGCGCTCGACAGCTACACGGACTCAGAGACTGCGACCGCCTACTCGCTCGGGCAGCAGCTGATCACCACGGCGTTCAACACCGGTTTCGCGATCATCGTCGTCTGCGTCGTCTTCGGGTGGAGTGGCGGCTCGAAGCTCGTCAAGGACTCGTACGACGACGCGAAGGTGAAGAAGACCGAGATGGGTGAGCAGCGACACGAGAAGAAGGATGCGAAGCGCCAGGCACGCGAGGAGGAAGGTCGGCGCGGGTTGCTCGGCGTCTTCCGGCGCTCGGCCGACGACGACTCGCCGGAGAACTGACGCCACTCATCAAGCTGCGCCGGGCGCGACCGGCTTGGGGCAGCTCACGTCGTCTATCGCAAGCACCGCACCAACGGTTCAAGGTGGGTCGACCATCGCCAACACCGCAGCCGCGGCGGCGGCTGCGCTTTAGGGATTGTCGCGGGTCGGAATCCGCGTTCGCGGATTCCGACCCTGCGGATAGCAAGGGGCCCGGGTGGGCGGGCCCCTTACTGGAACGGCGCAACTTCGGGGTCAGGCGTATCCGCCTGCGGGGAGAGGAGTCGCGCCGGTAGTCGGTATCTGTTCCACATCGGGCGGACGGACTCGGAGTTTTCCAGGTGATTTCCACAGCCGGAAAGTCGCAATTTCGACAAAGTCCGTTGCGGCTTTCCACAGGGGCTCTGGATAGCTGCGGGCGGCCTGATGGTCGTTGCCACGATCTCGCGCGTCCGGATGCGCGATCTGACGCGTCGGGGACGCTTCCTCCCGGGCGGGAGCCGCGAAGCGGCTCCGCGCCGGGCGTGCGCTTCGCGACGGGAGAGCGACATCGAGGCGTCCAGCATCGCCGCCGCTCTCCCGTCGCGCCCCCGAGCGGCCAGCTCGAGCCCCGGAGATAGCGATCTCGTGGCATCGACCATCTAGACTGGACAGATGGCCGAGTACGGCACACTCAGAATCAAAACCGGCTTGGCGGAGATGCTCAAAGGCGGCGTCATCATGGACGTCGTCGACGCCGAGCAGGCACAGGTCGCCGAAGAGGCAGGGGCCTGCGCTGTGATGGCGCTCGAGCGCGTCCCGGCCGACATCCGTGCCGAGGGCGGCGTTGCGCGGATGAGCGATCCGCAGCGGATCAAGGAGATCCAGGCCACCGTGTCCATCCCGGTCATGGCGAAATGCCGGATCGGCCACTTCGCCGAAGCCCAGATCTTGCAGGAGCTCGAGGTCGACTACATCGACGAGTCCGAGGTGCTCACGCCCGCCGACATCGAGCACCACGTTGACAAGTGGAAGTTCACTGTGCCGTTCGTCTGCGGTGCGACGAATCTCGGCGAGGCGCTGCGAAGGATCTCCGAGGGCGCCGCAATGATCAGGACGAAGGGCGAAGCGGGCACAGGCGACGTCGTCAGCGCCGTGACGCATATGCGCGCCGTGTTCGGAACCATTCGCGGCCTCCAAACGCTGCGCGAGGACGAGCTGTACGCGGCCGCCAAGGAGCATCGGGCGCCGTACGAGCTCGTGCGCTGGGTGGCGGAGAACGGCCGGCTGCCTGTCGTCACCTTTACGGCAGGCGGCATCGCGACGCCGGCGGACGCGTCGCTCTGCATGCAATTGGGTGCGGACGGCGTATTCGTCGGCTCCGGCATCTTCAAGTCGGGCCGCGACGCGCTCGTCGATCGCGAGGGCTGGATCGAGGATGTCTCGCGCCGAGCGCGCGCCATCGTCGAGGCGACGACGCACTTCGACGATCCGAAGGTCCTGGCTGACGTGTCGACCGGGCTCGGACAGCCGATGGTCGGGATCTCGGCGAGCTCGCTTGGAGACGACGAGCGGCTCGAAGTCCGCGGCTGGTAGACCGCTCTATCGCGAGCGGACGACGAGTGGCACTGCCGGGCGGGGGGCGAGCACGACACCCGGGTCGGGCCAGACGGGATTCCCCGGAACGCGTTCGAGCGTGAAGCGCTGCTGCAGGCGGACGAGAGCGAGCACGCCCTCGAGCAGCGCGAGCCGCTTGCCGAGACAGAGGCGGGCGCCGCCCCCGAACGGGAAGTATGAGAACTCCGGTCGCCCCTGCACGGCCTCGGGGGCGAACCGATCGGGGTCGAAGCGCTCAGGATCGGGGAACCAGCGCGGATCGCGCTGTACGACCCACGGGCAGAGGTAGAGCTTCGCTCCAGGGGTGAGCTCTGTCCCGCTCGGGAGCCGGTCGGGCTCGAGTGCAATTCGGATGAAGATCCACGTCGGTGGATAGAGACGAAGCGACTCGGAGAAGACGCGTTCGGCGTACGGAAGGTGTCTGGCGTCGCCGACGTCGGGCGCCCGCGTTCCGAGTACCTCGTCGATCTCCGCCTGGAGCCTCGCTTGGATCTCCGGATGCCCGGAGACGAGGTGCGCCGCCCACGCCAGCGCCACGCCGATTGTCTCGTGGCCGGTGATCATGATCATCCGCACGTGCTCCACTATCTCCTGCTCGTCGAGGGGCGAGCCGTCCGGTTTGCGGGCCGCTGCGAAGAGCGAGAGAAGGTCGTCTCGGCCGTCCGCGTGCGACCTCGGCGTCCGGCTCGCCTGTCGGATCGCGCTGTCGAGGCGACGCAGAGCCCGCGCGTGGCGGAGAGTCAGCGGACGCGGAACTCGCTCCGGATACGGGATGACGGAGCGAAACAGGTAATCGATCCACGCTTGCCGGGCCGCCACGTCCGCGTCAAGCTCGTCGACCTCCTGCGCCCCTAGCCCGAAGATCGCGCTGAGCACGATCCGACGGGCGACGTGGTCGAACTCCGCGGCCGCATCGATCTCGTCGCCGCTCCGTAGACCCTCTAGCCACTCGTCTACGGTCGGCGTCACGACTTTGGCGAGCGCCTCGGTGGTCGTTTTGCCAAAGGCGGGTTGAACCGTCCTCCTACGCTCGAGGTGCTCGTCCGCCACGCTTGTCAGCACGCTGTCGCCGAACAACCGTCGGCCGCGTGGGCTCGTCAGGCGTGGTGTCTTCGCGTAGTGACGGTGTCCGGCAATAAGGACGTGCTCGATGTCGGCTGGTTCGAGGAGGAGGTACGTCAGCCCGACGATCCGGAGTTGGACGACGCCGCCGGTGCCTTCTGCGCAGCGCTGCAGGAACCCGAGCTTGTCACGCAGGAACTGGGGAGCGTGCCCGACGAGCGGGAGCGACCGAGGTCTGCCGACTGAGCTCGTCATGCTCACGTGGTGTTCAGAGTCCGTGCCGACGGCTGAGGGCGAGGGGTGAGGAACGCCCACCGAAGGCTTGGGGGGCGTCTTTCCGACAGCAGGATCGCCGCGTCCTCGTCGGCGAACGACTCGAGCTCGGGATAGTCGCCTCGCGACCGAGGACGGCATTCGACGACTTGGCCGTCGTGTGTCGGCGAGAAGCGCGAGAGAATCTCGCTCGTAGTCCCATGATGAAGAAAGTCGTGGAGCTCGACGAGGATCGTTGCCGCTCTCAGGACTTCGGATTCGGCCGGCTGTAAGACGGCGAGCTCACAGCCTTCGCAGTCGATCTTCGCGAAGACACGTCCATCGCGGTGCGCACGGAGGTCATCGGAAGTCGCGCCTGACTTGATGATCACTCTCCCAAGCACGCGGTTCGCCTCCGCGACCTTCTCGCAGAGCCAGCGGGCGGCCGGGTCAGGGTCGAACGCATCGACAGTGCAGCCCGGGATCCGCAGCGCAAGTCCGACAGCGTAGTAACCGTCCCCCGAGCCGATGTCGAGGATCGTGTCGTACCGGGACGAGATCACGGTCTCGACGATCTCTTGGAGCTCGGCCTCGTACGAGCCCAGCAACCTAGCCGCGAGGTTGAAGCCGAAGCGGCTGTGGAGCGTCTCGTCGACGTAGACCATGTCTCTGAAGGGCCCGCCGCGAACCACGAGACCGTGGCGGGCGGCGAACTGGCGCTGCAGCCGCACGCGCCTGCGCTCGTCGGGGATGACTCTGCGTCGGAGGCGACGCCAACCGCGCTCGGCCGCAATGTACCGAGCTCCGAGAAGACGTCGCGCGAGGGCCATCGTCGCTCATATTCGATCACAGACCCGTACGTCCGTCACTCGCCGGGGAGCGGTGCGTTCCGCCTAGAATTCGGGGGGTGAGAATCGGCATTCTTGCGCTGCAGGGCGCCTTCCGCGAGCACGCCCACGTCTTGCGCCGACTCGGCGCGGAGGTGGTCGAAGTGCGGTTGCCCGAGGATCTCGACGGGCTGGACGGGCTCGTGGTCCCGGGCGGTGAGTCGACGACGATCATGCACCTGGCCCGGCTTTACGGCCTGGATGACGCGATCCGTGAGTATCGGGGGCCGATTCTCGGGACGTGCGCCGGGATGATCGTGCTCGACCGGGAGCATCTTGGCGTCGCAGACCTCGAGGTCGATCGCAACGCCTACGGTCGCCAGGTGAAGAGCTTCGAGGCCGACGTCGAGCTCGCCGGCGACGATCGGCCGCTGCGAGGGGTGTTCATCCGTGCGCCGAGGGTCCGAGAGCTTGGTTGCGAGATCGAGGTGCTCGGCGAGCTCGACGGTGAGCCCGTACTCGTTCGGGACGGTCGGCTGCTGCTTACGACTTTCCATCCGGAACTCACGGATGACTTGCGCGTGCATGAGCAGTTCCTCGCGATGGTCGAGGAGGCTGCGCGTGTCACGTTGTAGGGGCGACATAGATGTCGCCCCTACGTGTGCCGGCCACAAGGGGCCAGGAGGGCACGATGTCAGGGCATAGCAAGTGGAGCTCGATCAAGCACAAGAAGGGCGCCGCCGACGCGAAGCGCGGGCAGCTCTTCTCGAAGCTCTCACGCGCGATCATGGTCGCCGCCAAGGAAGGCGGTCCCGATCCCGCCGGCAACCTCGCCCTGCAGAACGCGATCGAGAAGGCGCGCTCGTACTCGATGCCGAAGGACAACATCGAGCGAGCGATCGCGAAAGGGTCAGGCGCCGATGCGGAGGGTTCGAGCTTCGAGACGGTGATCTACGAGGGGTACGGGCCGGAGGGTGTTGCGGTGCTCGTGGAGGCCCTGACGGACAATCGAAATCGCACGGCCTCGGAGGTCAGGCATCTCTTCGCGAAGCACGGTGGCAACCTCGGAACGACGGGGGCCGTCGCGTGGCAGTTCGAGCGCAAAGGCGTCGTCTTGGTGCCTGCTGATGGCGTTGACGAGGACGCCCTCGTTCTCGTCGTGGCCGAGGCCGGGGCGGAGGACGTCGAACTCGACGGGTCGAGCTTCGTGGTCACGAGCGAGCCAGACGCACTGTCCGCGGTGCGCGTCGCCGTCGAGACGGCCGGGTTCGCGATCGAGTCCGTCGAGCTCGCCATGGTTCCGAAGGTGACCGTTGCCGTCGGTGACGAGAGCGTGGCGCGCCAGCTCATCAGGCTCGTGGAGGGACTCGAGGACACGGATGACGTCCAGGACGTCTATGCGAACTTCGACATCCCCGAAGCCGTCCTCGAAGCTGTAGTAGCCTGAACGGACTTCTGTGGCGACTGCGGCGGCGGACTCGACAGCGGGGCTTACGGCGAATCGAATCGATGCGCTGCTCTCTGCGCGCCTCTTTCTCGAGCCCCAGCTGGTCGGCGACCGCCTGTACTTCGTCTCGAACCTTTCGGGGCACCTGAGTCTCTACTCGATGGACGCGGGTGGGGGTGTTCCAGAGCCTCTCCTCCCGCCGCAGATGGCTCTTCAGAATCCGGAGCTCGTCGGCGGTCATCTCTTCCACGTCCTGCCGAGGCTGGGGCGCATCGTCTTCATGCTCGACTCCGACGGCGACGAGAACTACGTGCCGTACCTCGTCCCGCTCGAAGGTGGTTTTCCGGAGCCGCTCGCCGCGGAGACGTTCCGCGGTAGCCGGTCGCATCTCACGGACGTCGACGACGCGACGGAGACGGCGTACTTCGCAGTCGAGTCGCGTGAGGAGTCGCTCATCACGGCCATGCGGGTCGATCTCGCCGCGGGGGATGTCGAGACCCTCTTCCAGAGCCCGTATGGGGCCTTCGTGGCGGCCTGGACACCGGATCACTCGCGCGTGATCCACGTTGACGGGTACACGATGGGCGACGTCGTCCTCTACGAGTCCGACGGACACGGCGGGCGGACGATGCTCTACGGCACGCCGATCGAGGAGAGAGATCCCGAAACGGATATTGAGCTCACGGGCTTCCGCTCCTCTCACGGCACCGCAAGCGGCGAGGGCGTTCTGCTCACCACCACGCTTTTCGACGACGCCGGCTCGCTCGGATATCTCGATCTCGAGCGTCCCGGATCGGTGGAGCCGGTCGCGTTTTCCGGGCTCGTCCACGAGGGTGTTGGCGAGCTCGAGCGGATCCAGCACCTCGAGGGCGACCGCTTCGCCTTCGTCTACAACATCGACGGTTGCTCGTGGGTGTACGACGCAAGCCTCGACGAGGCAAGCCGCACCGTGACCGCGAGCCGGGTGTTGGTGGGCCAGGGCGAGCTGGCCGACGGGGTCCTGCACGGCCTTCACTACGACACGGAAAGCGGGCGCTTCGCCGTCGCGTTCTGCACTGCGACGATGCCCACTCAGCTCTACGTTCTCGATCCGAGCGGCGCGTCGAAGCCCGCACGCCGGACGAACGAGCGCGCACTGGGGCTCGCTCCGCAGCTTCTCTCATCCGGCGAGGACGCCTCCTTCGAATCGCACGACGGTCTTCGGGTCTCTGCCCGTCTCTACCTCCCGTCGGACGAGCTGGGCTTCGAGGGGCCGCGTCCCCTCGTCTACTACGTCCACGGCGGGCCACAGAGTCAGGAGCAGCCGAACTTCGCCTGGTTCTCGATGCCTCTCATCCAGATCCTCACGCTCGAGGGGTTTGCCGTCTTCGTTCCGAACGTCCGCGGATCGACCGGTTATGGCCTCGACTACTCGAAGCGCGTCGACCACGACTGGGGCGGACTCGACCGACTCGACCACGTCCACGCGATGACCGAGGTGCTGCCGAAGGACGGCCGCGTCGACGTCTCGCGCGCCGGCGTCGTCGGTCGCTCGTACGGCGGCTACATGACGCTCACCCTCGCTGCTCGGCATCCCGAGCTCTGGCAGGCGGCGATCGACATGTTCGGGCCGTACGACCTCTTCACGTTCATGGACAGGATCCCCGCGACCTGGAAGCCGTACTTCGCACTCGCCGTCGGCGATCCGGAGAAGGACCGCGACTTCCTCGTGGATCGCTCGCCGCGAACGCACATCGCCCAGATCTCGTGCCCGCTCCTCGTGATCCAGGGCCAGAACGATCCGCGGGTTGTCGAGCAGGAGTCACGCGATCTCGTCGAGGAGCTTCGCGGGCACGGACGTGAGGTCGACTATCTCGTCTTCGAGGACGAGGGGCACGACGTCTTGAAACTGCCAAATCGGGTTCGCTGCTACGAGAGGATCGTCGGATTCTTCTCGCAGCATCTCGCCTAGATGCTTGATCGGAAATTCACGCCGGCCGAATGACGGTCACGACACGGCGCCGGATCGCCACCCTCGCGCGTCGCACAGGCTTC
>JAERMP010000064.1 GCA_016844515.1 Thermoleophilia bacterium
GCGTCCTCGGGTTGGCAATAGACGTGTACGCGGTCGCCCGGCTCGAGCACGGTGTCGTGACCGAACGTCTCGGGGCGGCCGCGGCGGATCAGGATGCCGACCCAAGCACGCTCCCCGAGTGGGAGCTCTCCGATTCTGCGGCGATTTGCGAAGGCGTCGTCGCGAACGACGAACTCGAGCACCTCGGCCAAGTCGTGGTCGACCCGGCGGAACGAGACTCGGAGGCGCTCCGCGGCCAGTGGGACCGTGATGCCCTGGACGAGCACCGAGAAGAGGACGACGACGAAGATGATTCCGTAGATCTCGCCGGCGTCGTCGACTGCTGCGAGCACTGCAAGCGAGCCGAGCAGGATCGGTACGGCCCCCTTCAGGCCGCCCCAGATGATGAATACGCGCTCCCCCCAATGAAGGCGCGCTGGTACGAGGAGCGGCGCCAGAGCGATTGGCCGCACGACGAACGCGAGCACGACGGCGAGGGCGAGACCCTTTACCCACACGTCCGGATCGTCGAGGTCGGCGTATCCGATGGAGAGTCCGAGCGCGGCGAATACGGCGATCTCGGCGAGTGCGGCGAGCGATGAATGAAACGACTCGATCTCGCCCTTTCGCGGCGCCGCGACGTCTCCAAGCAGCACACCGGCGACGAAGACGGCGAGGAAGCCCGAGCCGTGCACCACCGAGGCGATCCCATAAATAACCCCAGCTCCTGCAAGTACCCGGATCGGATAGAGGGCCGGGCTCGTCAGATGGATTCGGCGCATCGCCGGGAGCAGGAGCAGTGCGCCCGCGACACCGACGGCAAGCCCGACGAGCATCTCGACCACGAACTCCTCGACCACGATCGAGAAGCTGCCGCCGTCCTCCGTGGCGAGCTCGATCATCCCGATCATGAGCGCGATGCCGACGGGATCGTTCGTCCCTGCCTCTCCCTCCAAGATGGTTCCTGCACGGCCGCGGATCTCGCGCCCCCCGAGCACGGAGAATGTGACCGCCGGATCAGTCGGCGCTATCGCAGCTCCGATCAGTCCGGATGCAATCCACGAGAAATCGAGCAGGTAGTGCGCGGCCAGGGCGACGAGGCCGGCTGTCGCGAAAGTCCCGAGGACGCCCAACGCGAGGATCGGTGCAGCCGAGCGGCGGAAGCGCGCGAGTCCGATATGCAGGCCGCCGTCGAACAGGATCACGATGAGAGCGATCACGCCGATGCGTTCGACCACCTCGATGGAAAGGGCGTCTCCGAGCGCGTCGACCGTTGTGGCGAGGATTCCCGCCGCCACGAGGAAGATCGCGGCGTTGGGGACGGAGATGCGGTCTGCGAGACGCATCCCCAGCACGGCGAGGAAGACACCTGCCGAGACGAGCAGGACGATCAGGCCGAAGTCGGAAATCTCCGTCATGGCGCGAGATGTGGAATCTACGGCTCGTGCCGGTCGCCGGGGGTCGCTAACACTCTCCTTACACGCATCTCATCGGCGACTCACGCCGGATGCCGATACTGGGCCTGGAGCAGTGCGGACGCTTGCCCTCATCTCGTGCGCCAGCGCAGCGGCCCTTGCCGCGCTCGCCGGTCTCGCCGGTGCCGCCGAACCGAACGTCGGCGTGCTGTCCGTCGAACGAGGTAAAGGTGTCGTGATGCTCGACCTCCGCGGATCCGTGCTGGGCCGACTGGCCACCGGAACGCTTCGCGTGACGGATCACACACCCGGTGATCGATACAGCGCCCTCGTCGTCGGTCGAAAGGTGGTGCAGGAGCGGGTCGGACCTCGAACCGTCCTCTATCGCGGCCAAGGCATGCGGTTCCGCATGCTCGGCGGTGGCTATCGGATCGTGGCGCGTGGAATCGGCATCGATGTCTCCGCGGTTGGACGTGGGTTCGTGATGCTGGATGGCGAGCCCAAGGTTCCGGGCGAGGACACAGGTGTGTACTCCCTCGACGGTGCCGACTGCGAGCTCGAGCCCCAGCTCTGTGCTCCACTGCCCACCGAGCCGGAGCGCTTCGTCCTCGGGCCGAGGACCGATGAGCGTGCGCCGCGGGTCGTAGGATCGTGACGGCTCCGCAGACGGTCCTGGTTGTCGAGGACGAGACCTCGATTGCGTCGTTCGTCGCCGCCTATCTGCGAAACGCCGGGTACGTCGTCAAGACTGCGTCGACCGCACAGGGTGCGCTGGTCGAGCTCGCGAGCGAGACGCCGGCTCTCATCGTCCTCGACCTCAACCTGCCCGACGGTGACGGCCTCGAGCTCTGCCGTCGAATCCGAAAGGACTCCGACGTGCCGATCCTGATGCTCACGGCCCGTGACGAAGACATCGACAAGATAATCGGGCTCGAGGTCGGCGCCGACGACTACATGACGAAGCCGTTCAATCCGCGTGAGCTCGTCGCACGCGTCAAGACCGTTCTGCGCCGGGCTGCACCAGAACGACGGAGGAGCGAGTCGGAGGAGCTTCGCCACGGCGATCTCGCAATCAACTCGGGCAAGCGCGAGGTTCACGTGGGTGACGAGGAGATCCGTCTCGCCCCCAAGGAGTTCGATCTGCTCTGGGAGTTGCTCGACCACCGAGGAATCGTCCTGACACGAGATCAGCTGCTCGAGCGCGTCTGGGGGTACACGTTTGCAGGGGATACTCGAACAGTGGACGTCCACGTGCGGCAAGTCAGGCGCAAGCTCGGTGACGCGTCGCCGATCGTCACAGTGTGGGGCGTGGGCTACAAGGTCTCGTCCGAGCGAACGCCGGCCCCGGCCGTGTAGATGGCTGATCGGCAATTCCTCGGCGGCAATTACCGATCAGCCATCTAGCGGGCTACCCTGGAAACGTGCTCGGAACGCTCCGGTTCCGTCTGACCGCTCTCTTCCTCGCCGTCGTTCTTGTCTTCGGCCTGGTCTCGATCGCTGCGGCAGTGCGCTTGTTTCAAGACGTCACCCGCACGGCGTCGGTGCGGGAGCTCGAGCGTGAAGCGTCCGGACTGGCTGCGCTGTACGCCGAATCGGCTCTGCGGTCGACGGACGAGGGTGCCAAGGCTCCGGACTTCGCTGCCGAGAAGCTCGAGCTGGCGACAGGCGACGAGCTCTTCTACGTGGGCACTTCCCTCTTCCCCGGACAGCGGTTCGGCCTGACGCGACTGCCGAGGAGCGCCATGGGTGGCGTCGAGCTGGATCGTGACCGGCTGGTGACGTTCGAGTTCACACCGCCAGGAGACGACCGCGAATTGCTCGCGGCCGCGCATCCCGTCAAACTCGAGCAAGGGACCGATCCGTTCGGATGGCTCATAGTCGCGAAGCCCACTGCGGAGTTGCGCGAGCAATGGCTGACGCTGGTAGGAAGGCTGGTCCTCGCGCTCGGGGTCGGCGTTGCGCTTGCCGGGGTCCTCTTCTACTGGCTCTCACGACGCTTGACCGAGCCCGTCCTCGCTCTCTCGCGCGCCACCGAGGACGTAGCCGCGGGTCGATTCGACATCGAGATCCCAGCTGCTCGCGGAAGCGATGAGGTGTCGCTCCTCACCGAGCGCTTTCGCGGCATGGTGGCGCAGCTCGCCGAGGCCGAGCAGCTCAAGCGCTCATTCCTGATGTCCGTGTCTCACGAGTTGCGGACACCACTGACGGCGATTCGCGGCCACGTCGAGGCGATTCGAGAGGGCATCATCACCGAGCCTGAGCAAGTGAGGGGCTCGCTGGACATCGTCGTTACCGAGACCGACCGGCTCGAGCGGCTCGTCGGCGACGTGCTGGATCTCGCGAAGCTGCAGGCTCACCGGTTCACCGTCCGCCACGAAGAGGTCGACCTCAACCGTGTTCTCGATCACGCCTACGGCGCGTTCACGGAGGAGGCGCGGCGGAGGGAGATCGACTACCAGCTGTCCACCGAGTCGGAGCCGCCCGTCATCGTGTCCGATGGCGACCGCGTGCTCCAGGTCATCACGAACCTGCTCTCGAACGCGTTTCGGTGGACTCCCGACGGCGGTCGCATAGAGCTCGCGCTGGGATCGGACAACGGCGGCGTGCGCGTGGAGGTCCTCGACACAGGGCCTGGCGTTGCCCCGCGCGAGCGCGCCCGAATCTTCGACGCGTTCGTATCGGAAGACGTCAACGGGACGGGGCTCGGGCTTCCGATCGCACGAGAGCTGGCGGTCGCTCTCGGCGGACGCATCGAACTCGAGTCGGAGCCTGGAAGCGGAAGTTGCTTCCGGCTCGTGCTCCCGGTTGCTCCAGCTCTATAGGTTGGACGCGGAGTCGCTCAAGTCAGGCCGCTGCCGCGTGCTCGACCCGCTCGTGTGTGTCGTTCATCGCGGTGGCCTCGACTCGAATGAGTGAGCCGGCCGCTTCATCCTGGGCGCGCTCGAGTCGCTCGAGGCGTGTGTCGACGCCTTTCCAGCCTGAGCTCACGAGATCGACGAGGAGCGCGAGATCGTCCACACGAGCGTGCCGCTCAGCGAGGAGCTCGCCCTCGAGCCGCTCGAGTCTGCGGATCGCCTGATTGAGAAGCCCGCGGATCTCGGCGATGTGTCGCGCAACCGGCAGGACCTCCGTGCGGAGACCGTCCCGAACGGCGCTTCCGACCTGAGCGGGGATCGACGCCTCGAGCTCGGCCGCTGCAACGGCGAGCGTCTCGATCTGGCTGCGCGAGCGCTCGAGCGCGGCTTCGAGTGCCGCCGGCTCGGGGCGACCGGCAGCCGCATCCGCAATTCGCTGCTTCGCTCGTTCCAATGCAAGGCTGTCCATGGGCGCCGAGGCTACTCTCCGCGCCGGATGGACACAGCTGAGCTCGACTACGAGTTGCCCCCGGAGCTGATCGCCCAGCGCCCTGTCGAACCGCGCGACGCGTCGAGGCTGCTGGTGTACCGGCGAGACTCGGCCACCATCGAGCACGCGGTCTTCTCGGATCTCCCGGGGCTCCTCAGTGACGAGCTCGTCGTGGTCAACGACAGCCGCGTCGTGCCTGCGCGGCTTCGGCTCCGACGCGCCTCCGGCGGGGCGGTGGAAGTTCTACTCCTCGAAGCTGTCGCAGGCGGGGACACGTGGGAAGCGCTCGCTCGACCGACCCGCCGATTGCGCGCTGGAGAACGGCTCGGCCCAGTGGAGCTCCTCGAACCGCTCGGAGACGGACGCTGGCTGGTCCGACTCGACGGCGAGCCGAATGGCGACACACCGCTTCCGCCTTACATTCGCGAGCCGCTCGAGGATCCCGAGCGGTACCAGACCATCTACGCCCGAGAGCCGGGGTCGGCGGCGGCCCCGACCGCGGGGCTTCACTTCACACTGGACACGCTCGCTGACCTCGAATCCGTTCGCGTGACGCTCCATGTGGGTCTCGACACCTTCAGACCGGTTACGGCCACGCGCCTGGAGGAGCACGTTCTCCACGGCGAGCGGTACGAGGTCGATGCCGAGACGTGGAGTAGGATCGCCGGCGCACGCCGTGTTCTGGCTGTGGGTACGACCACCGTGCGTGTGCTCGAGACGGTTGCTCGGAGCGGAGAGTCGCGTGGACGCACGACGCTCTTCGTGTCGCCGGGCTTCACCTTCCGGCGTGTCGATGCCCTGCTGACGAACTTCCACCTGCCCCGCTCCACGTTGCTTGCGCTCGTCATGGCGTTCGTTGGCGTCGAGGAGGCGCGGGAGATCTATCGCGTCGCCGTCGACCAGCAATATCGGTTCTACTCCTTCGGAGATGCGATGGTGGTCCTGTGACCGCCGGCGCGGGGAGCAGCCCGTGCAGTTGTTGCACTTCCGACGCTATGTCGTGCCCCACGCGTCTGCACTTCGCGATTAGGCTCAAAGTGGGAGGAGGCGCGGGGTGGCCCCAGGGACGGGGCTTGTGTGTGCCAGGCTCGAGGTGGCGACCATGAGCTTCCGCGTCGACGCCACCGACGGCGCGGCTCGCGCCGGAGTTCTCGCCACCTCGCACGGAGAGATCCGAACCCCTGCCTTCATGCCCGTCGGCACGAAGGCGACGGTGAAGTCGCTTCACCCCGACGAAGTGCGGGCTGTCGGCGCCCAGGTCATCCTCGGGAACTCCTACCACCTCCACTTCCGCCCCGGCGAGGAAGTCGTCGAGAGCCTGGGGGGAATCCATGCTTTCTCCGGCTGGAGTGGGCCCATTCTCACCGACTCGGGCGGGTACCAAGTCTTCTCCCTTCGAGACACGATCCGATCGCTGGACGACGACGGCGTCACCTTTCGCTCGGTGTATGACGGATCGGACGCTCGCTTCACGCCCGAAGGGGTGGCGGAGATACAGCGCCGGCTCAGCTCCGACATCGCCATGTGCCTGGACGTCTGTCTGCCGTCAGGTGCGCCTCAGCACAAGCTCGAGAACGCGGTGCGGCTAACGGCGCTCTGGGCCGAGCGACAGGCGCGTGCGCCGCGCGCGCCCGGGCAGCTGCGGTTCGGCATCACGCAGGGCGGAACCGACGCCGGGCTTCGCCGTCGGTCGCTCGACGAGATCTGCACGCTTCCTTTCGACGGCTTCGCGCTCGGCGGCCTCGCGGTGGGTGAGGAGAAGCAGGAGATGCTCGACTGCGTCGAGTGGGCGACGCCGCTCCTTCCGGCCGAACGCCCGCGGTACTTCATGGGGATCGGCGACCCGGTCGGAATCCTCGAGGTCGTCGCGCGCGGGATCGACATGTTCGACTGCGTCCTGCCGACTCGAACCGCGCGGACGGGTTCGGCGCTCACGTGGGAGGGGCGTCTCAATCTCCGGAACGCGCGCTTCCGAGCCGACGCGAGACCGCTCGACGAGGGCTGTCGTTGTCCCGCTTGCGAGCGCTTCTCGCGTGCGTACATCCGCCATCTAGTCACGCAGGACGAGATCCTCGGGCTTCGTCTGCTCAGCCTGCATAATCTCTGCTTCGTACTCGACCTGACTGCAGGCGCGCGGGCGGCGATCGAGCGGGGCACGTTCTCGGCCTTCCGGCAGGACGCACTCGCGCGGCTGGCCCGTCCGCCAGAGGAGGAATCGTGAGCTTTCTGATCATCATGGTGTTGCTGCTCGTCGTCATGTACGTCCTCATGATTCGTCCGCAGCGCCAGCGGCAAGCGCAGCAACAGGCGATGATCACGGGTGCCAGTGTGGGCGACGACGTCCTGACGACCGGCGGCATCTACGGCACGGTCACGGAGGCGGATGGCGACGACGTCGTCGTCGAGATAGCCCAGGGACTGCAGGTGCACATGACGCGGCGTGGCATTGCCGCCGTGCTTCCTCCGGAGGCAGACGACGATCCGGACGTCGTCGACGGCGAGGCGCTTGAAGCCGACGAGCTCGACGATGCCGACGAGGTCGATGAAGCTGCCGTTACAGAAGGCGTAGAACCGGTTACGAGCGACGTTGGCGCCGACGACGCCGCCGGTGACCACCGCTAACCTGATTCGCCGACCTTGAACCGGCGCGCTCCCATCCTCGTCACTCTTCTGCTGGCCGTTGCGCTGGTCGGCGTCGCGTTGCTTGCGATCCCCAACTCGCCGCTGCATCAGAAGCCGACCTTGGGGCTCGATCTCCAGGGCGGCCTCGAGGTCACGCTTCAGGCTGTTCCTCCGCCGAACCGCGATCTCACGCAAGAGGACCTCGACCGCTCGGTCGACATCATGCGGAACCGCGTCGACAAGCTCGGCGTCACCGAGCCCGAGATCCGCACGCAAGGCGACAACCAGATCGTGATCCAACTCCCCGGGGTCAAGGATCCGGAGGCGGCAGCGGAGATCATCGGCAGCACTGCGCAGCTCGAGCTGTACGACCTCGAGACGTCACTCGTTGGACCGTCCGTTTCCATTCGCGGTGAGCCAGTCGAGCATGCGTCCCTGTACGAGCTGCTCGCGAAGGTCCAGACCCAGGCCAAGGATGGAACGCCCGCCGAGTACTACGTCGTCAATCCCACGACAAAGCGCGTCGTCTCCGGGCCTCACGCGTCCGAGGAGGAGGCGCTCAAGAAGTCGGGCGGGAAGCTCCCAGCGGGTCGTCAGCTCTTCGCGGTGCCCGAACAGATGGTCGTCATCAGCTGTGGAGAGGGCGCTGTCGTCTGTCCCGGCGGGCCCAACGCAAGCGGCGTCGCGCCCGGGCTCACGTACTACTACCTCTTCAAGTACGAGCCGCCGAACGTCCCGCAGATGACGGGTGAGGACCTCAAGCTTTCGGGAACTCGCGCGGACTTCGACACGAGTCCGGGCTCATCCGGCCGGCCGATCGTGACCATGGAGTTCACGAACAAGGGGTCGGACAAGTTCGAGAAGATCACACGTGACGAGTGGATCCGCGGCAAGTTGCGCCAGCTGCCGCAGCACTTCGCGATCGTCCTCGACCGCGAGATCAAGACCTTCCCGCAGATCGACTACACGGACTCGAGCCTTTCGGGAGGAATCGGCGGCGGCCGCGCGCAGATCGAGGGTCTCGACTCGTTCCAGGAGGCGAAGGAGATCGCCCTCGTCCTCCAGACGGGCGCCCTCCCGGTCAAGTTCGAGACGCTGGATCGCACCGACATTTCCGCCACCCTCGGCAAGGACTCGCTCGCCGAGGCGCAGCTCGCCGCGATCGGCGGGCTCATTCTGGTCGCGATCTTCCTCCTGATCTTCTACCGCTTCCTCGGCCTCGTAGCTGTCGCTGGGCTCGGGATCTACGCGGCCTTCCTGTACGCGACGATCCTCCTTTTCAACGTCACGCTCACGCTGCCGGGCTTCGCCGGCCTGGTACTGACGTTCGGAGTCGCGGCGGACGCGAACATCGTCATCTTCGAACGCATCAAGGAAGAGGTGCGCGCCGGGAGATCGGTGCGTGCCGCCATCGCGCAGGGGTACAAGAAAGGCTTCGCGACGATCATCGACGCGAACGTCGTCACTGCTATCACCGCGATGGTCTTGTTCACTGTCGCCACCGCGAGCGTGCGCGGTTTCGCGCTCATGCTGCTGTTGGGAACTGCGCTTTCGATGCTGACGGCGGTGCTCGCCACCCGCGCGATCCTGGCCCTCATCGGCGGCTTCGGTTGGGTCGACAACCCACGCTTCATGGGGGCGACCGGGAAGGGGATTCCGGGCTGGCTTCGGTGGGACTACATCGGCAAGCGCCGGATCTGGTTTGCGATCTCGGGCGCCGTCGTCGCGCTCTCGATTGCGGCGATCGCATACAACGGGCTCAACCTGGGTATCGACTTCAAGGGCGGCACCCAGATCAGCTTCCGGACGCCGGACCCCACCTCTCTCGAAGAAGTGCGTCGCCAAGCGGCCGAGATCGGGCAAGCCGGCGCAGTCATCCAAGGGCGCGGACAGTCCGTCGACGGCAACTACACGAGCTTCCAGATCCGTACGGAGTCGCTGACGGGCGACGAGCAAAGCGCGCTGCAGCAAGGACTCGCCGATGCCGTTAATGCGACGTCCTTCGGCGCGAAGAGCGTCTCCGAGAGCTTCGGTCGGCAGATTGCCAACAACGCGCTGCTCGCGATCCTCGTCAGCCTTCTCCTCATCGTCGCGTACATCTCCGTTCGCTTCGAGTGGAAGTACTCGGTGGGCGTGCTCGTCGC
>JAERMP010000219.1 GCA_016844515.1 Thermoleophilia bacterium
GCCACTCCGCGATGCGAGCTCGTGCGTATGTCCGAGAAGTCCGAAGCCGGTGACGTCGGTCACGGCGTTGGGAGCGAACGGCCGGAGCGCGTCGGCCGCCGACTTGTTGAGTTCGACCATCGAGGCGACCGCTGCATCGAGCGCACCGGAGGGCGCCACACCGTCGCGCACGGCCTGCAGCACGATGCCGGTTCCGAGAGGTTTCGTGAGAAAGAGCACGTCGCCCGGCCGCGCGCCTGCCTTCGGCCAGACGGCGTCGGGATGAACGGTCCCGACGACGGCGAGCCCGTACTTCGGCTCGGCGTCCCGAATCGTGTGACCGCCGGCGAGGATCGCCCCGGCCGCGCGAACACGCTCGTCCGCTCCGGCGAGGATGTCACCGAGGATCTCCGTCGGGAGCTCCTCGGGAAACGCCGCAACCGAGAGCGCGAGAAGCGGCGTTCCTCCCATAGCGAAGACGTCGTTGAGGGCGTTCGTCGCTGCGATCGCGCCGAAGGTGCGGGGATCGTCCACCAGCGGTGGGAAGAAGTCGACCGTGAACACGATCGCCCGCTCGGTGTCGAGGCGATAGACCGCGGCGTCGTCGGCGGGGTCGAGCCCGACGATGAGATCCTCATCCTCAGCCGAAACGAAACCGGCAAGAAGGGTCTCGAGCCGTCCTGCCGCGTACTTGGCGGCACATCCCCCCGCGCGTGCGAGCGAGGTCAGTGGGGGAACGGTCTCCACCCCGTGAACTGTAGGCGGAGGGGAACGACCGAGGACGGCGAACATTCGGTGCGGAGAGATCCATTCCCTTCTCCTCTCCCCCTGACACAGCGGCCGCCGCCCCCTCGGCGGCCGCTGACTTTCTTGGTGGCTAGGTCGTGGGATACTCGCCTCCATGAGATCTGCGCTCGTAACCGGAGGCTCGTCCGGACTGGGGCTCGCTCTCGCAAGGATGCTGCGGGACGAAGGCTATGAGCTCACACTCGTCGCACGCCGCCCGGAGCCGCTCGAGAAGGCGGCGACGGAGCTCGGCGCCTTCTCGGTCGCGGCGAACCTGGGCGATGCCGACGAGTGCGTCCGAGTCGTCGCGGCGCATGCCGAGCGGTATGGCGGCATGAACGTCCTCGTGAACTCTGCCGGCCTCGGGATCGGCGGCAACATCGCCGCGCTCGACACGAAGAAGATCACCCTCCAGCTCGACGTCAACCTGCTCGGGACGCTCGTCGTGACGCGCGAGGCGCTCCCGCTCCTCCGCGCATCGCGCGGACAGATCATCACGCTCGCATCGATCGCCGGGACGATCCCGACCCCTGGCCTCGCGGTCTACGGCGCGACGAAGGCGGCGCTGATCTCGTTCACCAACTCACTCAACCGCGAAGAGGCCGAGCACGGAGTCCGCGCCACCGCGATCTCACCTGGATTCGTCGCGACCCGGATGACCGAATGGACGGGGATCCCGGTCGAAGAGCAGATTCAGCCCGAAGACATCGCGGAGCTCGTCCGCACGGTGCTGCACCTCAGCCCGAACGCGCGCGTTCCCAACATCGTCATCGAGCGCGTCGGCGACACGGTGTAGGCGAACTGGGGTCAGGTCTTGCATTCCGACACCTGACCTCGTGTCGGAATGCAAGACCTGACCCCCGGTTACCTCTCGATCGGCACGTCGACGAGGTTCCCCCACTCCGTCCACGAGCCGTCGTAGTTACGGACGTTCTCGTAGCCGAGGAGCTCCTGAAGGACGAACCACGTGTGCGCCGAGCGCTCGCCGATGCGGCAGTACGCCCGGATCTCCTTGTCGGGAGTGATGCCTTTCGCGGCGTAGATCTCGCGAAGCTCATCGACGGCCTTGAACGTACCGTCGTCCCGAACGGCGGTCGCCCACGGAATCGACTGCGCACCTGGGATGTGCCCTGCTCTCGACGCCCCCTCCTGCTCATACCCGGGCGGCGCCACGAGCTCGCCCGCGAACTCCTGGGGGCTGCGCACATCCACGAGCGCGAATTCAGGTTCACCGAGCCCGGCGAGCATCTCGTCACGACGGATCCGGATCGACTCGTCGCGATCCTTCGCGGTGTACGCAACCGGGGTCGGCGTGGACGAGGCGGCCGTCAGCTCGCGGCCCTCTTCGATCCACTTCTGACGCCCGCCGTCGAGGAGACGGACGTCCTCGTGGCGGAACACCTTCAGATACCAGTACGCGTATGCCGCGAACCAGTTGTTCTTGTCGCCGTAGAGCACAACAGTCGTGTCATTCCCGATCCCTCGCTCGCCCATGAGCTGCTCGAATGCCGCGCTCGACACGACGTCACGCACGAGCGGATCCTGGAGATCGTCCCTCCAGTGCAGCTTCACCGCGCCGGGAATGTGCCCTTCCTCGTAGAGCTCCGTATTCTCGTCCACCTCGGCGACGATTAGACCGGGTTGGGCAAGATTCTCAGCCAGCCAATCGATCGTTACGAGCGGGCTCATCGTGGAGACGCTCATACCGCCCCTCCTTCGTAGTCTCGCGCCGAGCGTACCAAGGCCACTCGCTTCAGCCGTGCAGCTTCTCGCGCACAGCCTGCTCGAGCTCGTTGACCGAGACGGGGCCCTCGTAACGCTCCACGATCTTCCCCGTATGGTCGACGAGGAAGGTCCACGGCTCCGTCGGGAGCCCCCATTCCTGCATCCAACGGTTGTAGCCCTTCGCTGGATCGTTACCCTCGAAGACCTCGACATGGATGAACCGAACGTCGTCGGCTGCGGAGCGGCGCGCGACTTCCTCGACCACATCGAGGACCGGGCCGCAGGTGCGACTGGAGCAGAACTTCGGGGTCGAGAACGTGACGACGAACGGCACCTTCGCCTGGAGCGAGTCCGCGATCGAGTGCTCGAGAAGTGACTCGTCAGGCGGCGTGCGCGTTGTGAGCTGCGAGAAGTCGCCGCCCGTGGAGGCGATCGTGGGAGTGTCCGACGCGATCGCCGGATCGCCGATATCCGGCACCGGATCCTTGGTCGCCACGATGACGTTTCCGAGGGCCTGCACCTTCGTCGCGCCGCCTTCGGGCTCGGCGAGGAGCCAGTACTTCCCGGGATGATCGAGCCGGAGCTGAGCCACGTAGATGTGGCTTGCATCGGCGACATCCCCTCCAGGCACCCCGATGCGCTCGAGCTTCGCGCTCGACTCGAGGAATGGCTGCGCATCGAGCCCGTCAGCGACCCATACACGCGCCGTTGGAAGCGTGACCACTTGCCCCTCGGCATCGACGACGAGGAACGAGACACGGACGTCTCCTGGCTCGTGATTCGCGGTTCCGGAGACGATCGCGACGTCGTCGCCGGGAGCGCGCCAGAGCTCCTCGAGCGTCATGCCCCCTCCCGGGTCAGCGACCGTCGTCGTCGTGTCATTGCCCGACCCGCCGCACCCGGCGGCGAGCAGGCACGACAACACGGTCAGTGCCGCAGCAGGGCGCATACGCGCCCGAGTGTAGCCGTGGGTTTGCTAGTTCCCGTCGGGCCAGGAGCGGTCCAGGCCGTAGTGCCCGAGCCACGCCGCAAGCAGCGCGAGGTTGACCAGCAGAAGCAGCAGTCTTGCCTTCATGGCGACCTCCTCTCTTAGAAGCGGATTTCCTGGAGCGCCTCAGCGGCGTTCCGGTAGAGACGTGCGGACTCGCGGTCCTCTCCTCGACGTGCCGCGAGATCCCCTAGTGCGACCCACGCCTCCGTCCGGTGGCTGATCGATGCCAGCTGCTCAGCAGCCGCATCAGCCGCCCGGAAACATTCTTCCGCCTCTTCAAGCCGTCCGCGCTCCA
>JAERMP010000220.1 GCA_016844515.1 Thermoleophilia bacterium
GGACTGGTGGAGTCGTGGTGGGCGCTGCTCGCGCTCCCCGCCTGCTTCGTCATCGGCTTCGGCTTCGCGGGCGCCGGGATCGCGGCGGTGACGTGGATGCGCAACTGGAAGGACTTCGATCTCGTTCAGCTCGTGATGCTGCCGATGTTCATGTTCTCGGCGACCTTCTATCCGATCTCGGTGTATCCGGAGGTGCTCGAGTGGATCGTGCGCGTGCTGCCCCTGTACCACGGAATCGAGCTCGTCCGCTCGCTGACGACGGGCACGGTGAGCGCATTCCAGCTGGTGAACGTGGCGTACCTCTTGGCTATGGGACTCCTTGGTCTGGCGCTCGCCTCGCGGCGCATCGACCGGCTGCTCCTGAAGTGACGCGGGGTCTGGCTGAATCCAGGCCCCGAACCAAATTGACGTGGGTCTGGCTTCAGCCAGACCCCGCGTGACCGATCAGAGGACGATGGCCGCGCCGCTTCGCCGAGGGTCGCCCGCAGCGCCAGAGCGGCCCACGCAGCTCACGCCACCGAAGTAGTGGTGGATGCGCTCCCAACGGCGAACGGTGCGTCCACGGGCCTCGAGCTCTTGGAGCGCCGGCTCGTCCACTCCTGGCTCGGCATCGACGACGTCGAGCGCGGGGTGGACCCGAGGCAGCGACACGGCGCTCTCGGGGTCTAGGCCTTCGTCGAGGATCGCAGCAACCACCGTCGCAAGCGCTGAGCGCAGTCTCGTCGCTCCTGCTGAGCCGATCGCGAGCGAGAGGCCGCTGTCGTCGAACGCGAGAGTCGGCGTCATCCTGCTCTGGAGATGGTCGCCTGGTTGCGGATCGCCGTGCGCGATGTCCGACTCGCCGAGCAGGTTGTTGAGCTGCATATCGAAGCCGGGCACCCACACCCCTGCACCGACCCCGAGTGAGTGCGTCAGGACGCATGCTCGCCCGTGGCCGTCCACGGCGACCATGTTCGTGGTGTGCTCGCCGCCGGTTGCCGGGGCCTCGAGTGCCGACACAAGGGCCAGGACGCGCTCGGTCTCGGAGAGTTCCGCCAGGCGTGGGAATCGAGGCAATAGCTCGGGTACCCCCGAAAGCCCGCCTCGCGTTGCGACACGATCTCCGTGGAAGGTCGTGACGATTGGATCCACCCAGCGGGCCCGGTAGTCGGCCAGGTCCTGAGCCGTGAAGACGGCTCCATCGACACCGAGGAGCGCCTCAGCGAGCGACCCACGGTACACACTGGCGGCGCCCTCCTCTGAAAGCGCCTCGAGCGCCTGGACGAGGCCCGGCTGGTCGAGCACCTCGTCTGCTCGGAGAGTTCGCCCTTCGCGGACGAAGAGATCCGCGCCGCGGTCGAGTGCGAAGAGCTCACCGAGCATCTCGAGCGTGCGCTCGTGCATCTCCGGCAGCGGAACACCTCGCCGAGCGAGACCGAGCGCAGGCTCGACGAGACGCGGCCACGGCAACCTGCCAAGCCGTTCCCACAGCTCTCCAAGGGCCGCCGGCAAACCGGGGACGGCGCACGAAGCCGGGCCGATCGAGTAGACAACGACCTCGTCGCCGAACGCGATCGGTAACTCCGCGAGCTCACCCTGACCCGACGGCACGGCGGCGAACCCGTCGAGGTTCATGGCGCGGGATCCGTCGAACACGATCGCGTGACACCCGGCGAGAAGGCCGCTCATCACGGTCTCGGCAACACACGAGGCGAGTGCCATCCCGACAACCGCGTCGGCGGCGGTTCCGCCGTCGAGAAGTATCTCTGCGCCTACCTCGGCGGTTGCGGGGTGACCCGCCGCTACTCCCGGCCTCATCGCGCCAAGTTACAAGTTGTTACAAGCTGCGGGAAGCCGTTCGCCGAGCGCGAACCGCGGCAAGTTACAACTTGTTACAAGGTCGCCGCGGGGCAGCGTGGGCCTGCCGTTGCTCGTGCAGCTAGTCGCAGGCCTGTCGTCGCTAGTCGCAGCGGGCGGAGCCGGGCGGGGCACCGGACTCCGGATCGGTGCGGAAGGTGAAGTCGCGGAGCGGCCAGAAGACGACGAACACCTTCGCGAAGATGGCGCTGCGCAGAACAGGGCCGAACGTCCGGCTGTCAATTGCCGCGCTCCGGTTGTCGCCGAGGACGAAGTACTGATCTCCGCCGACCTCGACGGGCGGGAACGACGCGGTGCGAATGTCGTCGAGCTTGATCCCGTTCACGAAGACGCTGCCGTCACGACCGACGATCTGATCGCCAGGTCCGGCAGCCACTCGGAGAGCGAGGACGAGATCATCGGCATCGCGGTCCGGCGCGATCGCACCCTCGGGGCCCCTCGCGGCGTGAATGGCCACGATCTCGCCTTGCTCCGGATCGCGGATCTTGTACGTGAACCCCTCGGAATAGGCGCGTCCGTTACACGCCGGAATCGTGGGCGCCATCGCGGCGCGACTGTCCGAATCGACCGGGACGAGCAGCTCGGCGAAATCGAGGACGACGAGGGCGACCGCGACGATCACCAAGATCGCCAGCGCCCGTGTGAGCCCCCTGATCATGCCGCTGCTACCCTTCCCGAGACCGTAGTCGCGGCCCCGGCGTGTTTCTTCCTTCACGCGGAGCGGGGACTACGGAGTCGTCTAGAAGGAGGAGATGCATGAGCCTCACCAAGGAAGTAAAGCTGGAAGTCATCGAGAAACACGGTCGTGGGCCAGCCGACACAGGTTCGGCAGAGGTACAGGTTGCCCTTCTCACTCGAAGGATCAACGATCTGACCGAGCACCTGCGCTCACATCCCAAGGATCACTACTCGCGGCGCGGTCTCCTCAAGCTCGTTGGACAGCGGCGCCGCTTTCTCGACTACATGCAGCGAAAGGACATCGAGGGCTACCGCGCCCTCATCAAGGAGCTCGGCCTCCGCCGATAGAAGCTCCCGAAGCGGGGAGGTGGAAGTTTGAGCGAGTCCCGACCCTCCGGGGTTCACTCAAACCTCCACCTTCCAACCACCAAGGAAAGGTGAAGGGACACCCCACATGAGTATTAGTAGTCAGTCTGGCACCGGGCGAATCGCCACGGTGTCCGTCGACGTAGGCGGTCAGGAGATCGTCTTCGAGACGGGCAAGCTCGCCAAGCAGGCGGACGGCGCAGTCGTCTGTCGCTCCGGCGACACAATGATCCTCGCAACAGCAGTCGGTCGGGCCGATGCTCGGCCGGACGCCGACTTCTTCCCGCTCACAGTCGACGTCGAGGAGCGGATGTACGCCGCCGGGAAGATTCCCGGCGGGTTCTTCAAGCGCGAGGGACGCGCCACCGAGCGTGCGACGCTCACAGCGCGCATGATCGACCGTCCCATCCGGCCCCTCTGGCCGAAGGGCTTTCGCAACGAGGTGCACGTCGTCTGCACCACTCTCTCCGCCGACCTCGTGACGCCGCACGACGTCCTCTGCATCAACGGCGCCTCCGCCGCGCTGATGGTGTCGCCGCTGCCGTTCCTCGGCCCGATCGGGGCTGTGCGGATCGGACAACTCGAGGGCGAGCTCGTTCTCAACCCGACGCTCGAGCAGCTCGACGAGTCGACGCTCGATCTCATCGTCGTCGGAACCAGCGAAGGACTGACGATGGTCGAGGCGGGCGGAGACCAGGTCCCCGAGGAGACGATTCTCGAGGCGCTCGAGCTTGCGAGCACCGAGATCCGCAAGATCTGCGAGGCGCTCGAGGAGCTCCGCTCACAAGTTGGCAAGCCGAAGTGGGTCGACCTCGATCTCACAGCCGAGCTCGATTCGGCTCACGGAGACGCAGTTCGAGCCGCAATCGCAGAG
>JAERMP010000065.1 GCA_016844515.1 Thermoleophilia bacterium
TTCGCACGCTGCGCGTAGCTGCGTGACAAGACGTAGTGCCCCTGACGCTGCGAGACCAGCGACGCCTGGAAGTACGCATTGGCGATCGCCGCGCGGTCGCCCAGGTCCTGCGCGAGCTCCAGCGCGCGCTCGACGTCGTCGCGCGCAGCCACGTAATCGCGCAGCCGTCGATGGCAGCGAGACCGCCGCTGCAGGATGTCGGACCTGAGCAGATCGCACGGGAGCCCCGAGCGGTCGGCGAGCTCGAGCGCTTCGTCGAAGAGGGCGATCGCCGTCGAGGTGCTCGAGAGCTTGTAGCGACAGACAGCCAGCCGGAAAAGCACGTCCGCCCGGTCTACGTCGGAGAAGTCCGTGCGCTCGACAAGGCCACGCGCCTGCTGCAGGAGCTCGATCGCTTGTCGTACGTCACCCGACTCCTGGAGCGCCCACGCCTCGCCGGCCAGAGCCCGAAGCTCGAGCGTCGAAGCGCCGGTGCCGTCGACGCTCGGGCGAGCTTCGCGAAAAGCCTGGATCGCCTCCTCGTACTTGTGCGCCTCCGTGAGGGCTTCGGCACGACCCAGCATCGCCTCGACCTTCGTGCGCTCCTCGGTGGAGACGCCGGACGAGAGGAGCGCCGCATCGACTCCGAGCTGCTCCGCAAGCCAGGCGATGGTCGAGTCTGTCGGACGTGTCTTGCCGCGCTCGATCTGGCTTATGTACTCCTTCGAGAAGCGCTCACCCGCGAGCTCCGTCTGCGTGAGGCCGGCGGAAACGCGGAGCGCGCGCACGCGCTCGCCAAGGCGTGAGCCCTTAGGAGGCGTAGACGTCGCGGCGGTTTCGATCATGCCCATTTCAGTGAATCCGAGTTCGGCCTCGCCGCGCTCCCCCTGCCGGGGGATGTGCGACTACCCGTTTCGGGTGAAGTAACCTTAGCCGAAATCACTTGACCGGGCTACTTGACTTTTTCGGACACGGCTCCTATAGTCAGGCCCACACCGCAACCGATCGGACGCCAGATCGGATGCGCGGGCACCACCGCCGGATCCGCCGGTGAGCACAGGAAGAACGTGGCTGGGCCGCAGAGTCACGAATCTCCAGCTCGCCGCCCCGGGAAGGGGTCGCCTCGAACGGAAAACGCCCCCGGAGCCGCAGCCGGGGGCGTTTTCTTTCGTGGGGGGAAACGATGTTTCCCCCCACGTTCCCCCCTTCCCTCACGCCGTGCACCCGCACGCCGCTTTTGGCCTACGGGCGAGTGAATCGCCCTTCGGCCACGGAGCCGAGTTGCACTCTCAGCGTCTTTACGCCGCTGGCCCAGCCGCAGCGCGTGCAGTTGTGCCGGCACCCTCGTGGGGACGTACAAGCGTGAAGGCCACAATTGCACCCAGGACGGCAATTCCCGCTGCGACGAGAAGCGCGCTCTGGAAGCCGCGCATGAACGCCTCGACCGTCCGCTCGCCACCCGCTTCCGAGGCCATGATCGCGCCCATGATCGCGATCCCCATCGTCCCGCCGACCTGGCGGGCACTGTTCAACACGGCCGAGCCCACGCCCGCCTTGTCCACCGGAACGCTTCGGGTCGCTGCAGCTGCACTCGGAGTCATCGTCAAGGCCATGCCCACGCCGCCGATGATGAGCGCGGGGAAGAGATCCCAGAACGAGGCGTCGGCGCTCAGCCGCGAGAACATGATGAGCTGGACGGCGATGCAGACCATTCCCGCCGTCATCAACCCGCGCGAGCCGATGCGATCGCTCGTCTTCCCGGCGACCGGGGCGACGAGGATGATCAGGATCGTCATCGGTAGGAACGCTGCACCCGCCTGCACCGCCGAGTAGCCGAGGATGTTCTGCATGTACAGGGACAGGAAGAAGAAGACCCCGAACATCGCAAGCGCGACGAGCAGCACGACGAGGTTCGCGCCCGTGTACGTTCCACTTCGGAACAGCTCGAGCGGCAGCATCGGGTTGCGCTGGCGGCGCTCGAGAAGAACGAAGGCGAACAGTGACACGCCGGCGAGGACGAACGATCCCACGATCCGGGTCGAGCTCCACCCGTACGTGTTCGCCTCGATGAGGCCGTAGGTCAGCGCGAAGAGGCCCACTGCGGACGTCGCAAGCCCGGGCAGGTCGAGACGTACGTGCGTCTCGTCGCGCGACTCGTCGATGAACAGGTAGCTCGCAGCGATGCCGAGGATCCCGATGGGAACGTTCACGAAGAAGATCCAGCTCCAGTCGAGGTGCTCGGTGATGAGCCCGCCGACGAGGGGCCCGATCGCCAGGGCAAGCGCCGAGACACCAGCCCAGATGCCGATCGCCGTGCCGCGCTGGCGCGGCGGGAACGTCGCCGCAATGATGGAGAGCGTCGCCGGGTTCATGAGAGCCGCGCCGGCTCCCTGCAGCACCCGCGCTGCGATGAGCATCTCCCCCGAGCTCGCCAGGCCGCAGAGGAGCGACGCGATCGTGAAGACGGCGATCCCGATGACAAAGATCAGCCGGCGGCCGTACGCATCCGCGACCTTTCCGCCGACGAGCATGAGCGCCGCGAAGGTCAACGCATAGCCGGT
This sequence comes from Thermoleophilia bacterium, assembly GCA_016844515.1. The sequence continues at coordinate 2,541 of JAERMP010000065.1, forward strand.
GACGATCCATTGGAGCTCGGAGAGATCGGCATCGAGGTCGCGCTGGATCGACGGGAGCGCAACGTTCACAACCGTGTTGTCGAGCATGATCATGAACAGCCCGACCGAGACCGCCGCAAGCGTGAGCCACTTGCGGTTCTCCTCTGCGAAGATCCGAGCCCTCATGTTGTCCTGCTCCCCCCTATCGTGACCGGCCCCGCAGAGACTAGCCCGCTCGATTCGAGCGGCTTCAGCTGGGTGCCGACCGCAGAGCAGCTCGAGGCGGCGAATATCGCCCGGCTCGCACAGTCGCTCGGATCCGCCGACTACGGGGAGTTGCACCGGGTCTCGATCGAGGAGCCAGACCGGTTTTGGCGTGCGCTCGTGGCGGATCTCGGCATCCCACTCGAGCGTGACTGGGATGCCGTGCTCGACGAGTCGCAGGGGATCGAATGGACGACCTGGTTCGTCGGGGCGCAACTGAACATCGCGGACGCCTGCGTCCATCGGTGGGCGCGCGAGCGGCCGAACGACGAGGCGGCGGTCTGGGTTCCCGAAGAGGGGAACAGGCGGTCGCTCACCTGGGCCGAGCTCTCACACGACGTACGAAGACTCGCCGAGGCGCTTCGCCGCCTGGGCGTCGGTGAGGGCGATGCGGTCGGGATCTTCTTGCCGATGGCACCGGAGGCGGCGATCGCCTCCCACGCATGCGCGCACATCGGCGCCGTGCAGGTACCAATCTTCTCGGGCTTCGCTGGGCCTGCCGTCTCGTCACGCCTGACAGATGCGGCGGTGAAGGTGGTGCTGACGGCCGATGCCTCGTACCGCCGCGGACGGCTCGTGCCCATGAAGGAGGTGCTCGACGAGGCGCTCGCCCATGCGCCGTCCGTCGAGCACGTCGTAGTCTGGCGGCGAGCAGGCGTCGACTGCCCGATGACGAGTGGGCGCGACGTGTGGTGGGACGAAATCGTCGCTGACGAGCCGGGGACGCTCGACGCAGTACAGGTCGAGAGCGAGACGCCGTACCTCATCGCATACACCTCAGGGACGACAGGTAAGCCCAAGGGGGCGCTCCACGTCCAGGGCGGCTTTCTCCTCTCGATCGTGCGCGAGACCGCCTACCAGGCGGATCTCCGAGCCGGGGACCGCGTTCTCTTCTCCACGGACATGGGCTGGATCATGGGGCCGTGGACCGTCGTCGGCGCGATGGCCTGCGGAGCGACGATCGCCTTCATGGAGGGCGCGCCGGACAGGCCGTCGGATCGCGTCTGGCGAATCGTGGAGGACGAGCGCATCACGATGCTGGGTGTCTCGCCGACGCTGGTGCGCGCGCTGATCCCGCACGGTGATCCCGACGCAGACCTATCGTCGCTGCGGTCGGTGGTGACCACCGGCGAGCCTTGGAACCGCGGGCCGTACGACTGGCTCGACGAGCAAGTCTGCGGCAAAGGTCGCATTCCGATCGTCAACTGCTCGGGTGGTACCGAGGTCGGAGCATGCTTCCTCTCCGTCACGATGATGCGCCCGACGAAGTCGTGCTCCGTCGGATTCCCGGCGCTCGGCGAAGACATGGACGTCTTCGACGACCAGGGGAACCCTGTTCGTGGCGAGGTGGGAGAGCTCGTCTGCAAGCGCGCCTGGCCCGGAATGACCCGTGGGATCTGGGGGGATCCTGAGCGGTATCTCGAGACGTACTGGCGGCAGTTCCCCGGCGTCTGGACGCACGGCGACTGGGCCTCGATCGACGAGGACGGCTACTGGTTCCTGCATGGCCGCTCCGACGACACGCTGAACATCGCGGGCAAGCGGATAGGTCCCGCCGAGCTCGAGTCCGCGGCTGTCAACCACTCCGCTGTTGCCGAAGCAGCCGCGATCGGAGTCCCGCACGAGGTGAAGGGCGAGGTGGCATGGCTCTACTGCGTGCTCGCGCCGGGGGCAAAGGCGACCGAGGCCGATGTCGCCGCGGCCGTGGTGAGCGAGCTGGGCAAGGCCTTCGCACCGGACCGCGTCCTCTTCGTCTCGGCTCTGCCCAAGACGCGCAGCGCCAAGATCGTTCGCCGGGCCGTGCGCGCACGCGCCCTCGGCCAGGACCCGGGCGACCTTTCGACGCTGGAGAACCCCGAGTCGCTCGAGGAGATCGCCCGTGCCGTCTGACGCGTTGCACGGCGTCGCGCTCGTGACCGGAGGCGGCCGTGGGATCGGCGCCTCGATCGCGCGCGAGCTCTCCGACGCAGGGATGCGGGTCGCAGTCACCGGCCGCTCGTCCGAGCAGGTCCACGCCGTGGCCGATGAGCTCGATGGACTCCCTCTCATCGGCGACGTCACTCACCGCGACGATGTCGAGGAATGGGTCGAGCGCACGGAGCGAGAGCTCGGTCCGATCGACCTGCTGGTCGCGAACGCCGGTATCTCGGGGAGCGGTCGCCCGTTCCTCGAAGAGTCGCTCGAGGAATGGTGGCGGGTATTCGAAGTGAACGTGCTCGGCGCCTATCTCTGCTGCCGCACCGTCGGAGCGCGTATGGCCGAACGCGGCCACGGGCGAATCGTGAACGTCGGGAGCGGCGGCTCCTATCTCCCGATCGCGAATCCGACGGTCGCGCTCGGCACGTCCTACGGGCCGAGCAAGGCTGCGCTTGGGCGATTCACCGAGATCCTGGCGGCTGCGCTCGGACAGTCCGGTGTCCGCGTCTTCCTGATCAGCCCTGGCCTCGTGCGCACTTCCATGACCGAGCGGATGGGCGACAACGCACCCTGGACGCCACCCGAGCTCGCGCCGAAGCTGCTCCGGGTGCTCGCGTCCGGCCGGGCTGACGCACTTGCCGGCCGGTACCTCCACGCCGAGCACGACGACATCGAGGACTTGATCGCGCGCGCTGACGAGATCGCCGCGAACGACCGGAACGCGATTCGGCTCCGACGCTGACATAACGTCGCGCGAACACCCCGATCGCCTACCCTGAGCGCAGGTGCCGTACTTCATCTGCCCCAACTGCAAGCAGCGATCGGTCGACCTCGATGGGTACGACGGGTTCACGATGCAGGCCGTCCAGTGTCGGACGTGCGCGTTCGGCTTCCTCTTCGAGTTGCTCGAGGACTACTACCCCGCTCCGGAAACGGGCTTCGTGGTCTGCGACCGCGACACGCGCGTGCTTGCGGCCGGCCGCGGTGTGTTCGAGCTCACCGGGTATCGCGATGCGGACCTCATCGGGCGTGACGTCGTCGAGGCACTCGCGCTCTCGGACACGTCACCAATCGACGTGGTGCGGGAGTGGGGCGTGCGGAAGCTGGGGCAAGAGCTCGAGATCCGTACACGCTCCGGCCGTGAGAAGCGCGTCACCGCAGACTTCTTCCCCGCGTACGACGAGGATGGTGGCCTCCTGCTCGCCTTGACCCCGCGCACGTAGGAGCGACCCTTGGGTCGCTGTCGGGCGAGGCAAGCCTCGCGCCTACGAACGCGGTTCGATCCAGACCTGGCGCGCGACAGCGAGGAGCTCGCCGTCTTCGGTCAAGAGGGCGGTGCCGGCGTAGATCTTCCGGCCGTCCTCTCCGACCGGCCAGGCCGTGACTACACACCGCTCACCACTACTCGGCACGCGGAGGACGCGCGCGGTCATGCGGCCGAGGACGACCTCTCCTCTGCCTTCGGCCCCCACCGCGTAGGCGCCCGGGCAGTCGATCGCCGCCCAGACCATCTCGGGGGCGGACTCACTCGGCGTCCAGGGCGCCGCGTGAAGGGGCTCGCGACCGAGAACCGGGCCAACGCGGATCCCGAGTCCGTCCCCCGAGGAACGATCACCGCAGACGAAGCACTCGCCGAACTCCGGGCTCCAACCACGAACGTGACGCTCCCGAGCCGCCTCTGCCTCTTCCAGCGAGATCGCCGGCACCGGCTCGAGGTCGACAGCAGCGGGACGCGCTTCTGCGACGACGGCATCGCCGTCGAGCAAGACCACGACGTCGTCGTCACGGCGCACGACGAGCGACCGCTCGAGCGGCGGGGGCTGGCGAAGGGTCACCTCGACGTCCTCCGCCTCGACGTACGCCGCCAGCCGACCGCACGCGTACCCACCATTCGCCGACGTCAGGGGTCCGCGAAAGCGTCGCTCGAACGTGATGTCCATGCGCGGACACTAGACGCGTGACTGAGACGACACCGCAAGGGCCGCGAATGCGGCCGCCTTCAAGGATCTTGCGCGACCGGAATCCGCGCGTCAGCGGATTCCGATCCTGCGCGGACAAGTAGTTAGACTCGGTTTATGACTGTGAGGCGAAAACCTTGAGGCTCGCTCTCGCTCAATTGAATGCGATCGTCGGCGACCTCGAGGGAAACCGGGAGAAGATCCTCGACGCCCTCTCCAACGCTCGCAGTGCCGGAGCCGACCTCGTCGTGTTCCCCGAGCTGGCTACCACGGGCTATCCGCCCGAGGACTTGCTCCTTCGGCCAGGTTTCGTGCGCGCTGCACAAGAGTCGCTCGAGGAGATCGCCGGTGCCACGCAAGGCATCGTGGCGCTCGTCGGAACGCCGTGGTTCGACCGAGACCTCGCAAACGCCTGCGCCGTTTGCGCCGACGGGCGCGTACGCACCGTCTACCGCAAGCACTTCCTTCCGAACTACGGCGTGTTCGACGAGCACCGGTACTTCGCCGAGGGCCGCGACCTCGTGCTGCTCCAACTCGGCGATACGAGCGTCGGACCAACGATCTGCGAAGACGTCTGGCAACCCGGCCCGCCGGCGACCGACCTGGCTCTCGCCGGTGCCCAGCTCATCGTCAACCTCTCGGCCTCACCGTTCCACGTCGGAAAGGCCGAGGAGCGCGAGGAGATGCTCGTCACGCGAGCGCGCGACACGAGCGCCTACCTCGCGTTCTGCAACATGGTCGGCGGGCAGGACGAGCTCGTCTTCGACGGCCACTCGGTCGTCCTCGACGCCTCCGGTGAGGTCATTGCGCGCGCGCCCGGCTTCCAGGAGCATCTGCTCGTCGTCGACATCGAACTGGCCGACGCCATCGGCCGCCGGCTACGCGATGCGCGCCGGCGTGAGCTCGAGCGCTCTCGGGAGACCGTTCCGCAGGTCACCACTCTTGGGCTCGATCCGCCCGCAGCTCACGAGGACTCGACTCCAGCCGAGACCGTCCCATTCGAGCCAGAGCTCGAGCAGATGCGGCTCGCGCTCACGCTCGGGCTTCGCGACTACGTCCAGAAGAACGGCTTCGCGGAGGTAGTCGTCGGCGTCTCGGGCGGGATCGACTCGGCGGTGACAGCCGCGCTCTGTGCGGATGCGCTCGGCCCGGAGCGCGTCCACTGCGTCTCGATGCCGTCACGGTTCACCTCCGAGGGGACGCGTAGCGATGCGCTGCAAGTCGCGGAGCGCCTCGGCTGCGATTTTCGTGAGCTTCCGATCGAGCCCACCGTCGAGGCGTTCCACGACGCCCTCCGAGGTGAGATCGAAGGCGGCCTCGCGGGGCTCGCCGCGGAGAACCTGCAGGCCCGCGTCCGCGGCGTGCTACTGATGGGGCTCTCGAACACGTACGGCTGGCTCGTCGTCTCGACTGGGAATAAGTCCGAGCTCGCCGTCGGCTACTCGACGCTGTACGGGGACATGGTCGGCGGCTTCGCGCTGCTCAAAGATGTCTTCAAGACCGACGTCTTCCGGCTGGCCGAGCACCTGAACGAGCGCTCCGGGCGCGAGCTGATCCCGCGGAGCACCATCGAGCGTGCACCGAGCGCCGAGCTCCGGGAGGATCAGCGCGACGCAGATTCGATTCCCGGGTACGACGCACTCGACCCGGTTCTGGAGGCATACGTCGAGCAGGATCGCTCACGGGAAGAGCTTCTCGCGGAGTTCTACCCCGAGGTCGTGGAGCGCGCGATCGGACTCGTCGACCGGGCCGAGTACAAGCGCCGGCAGGCGCCGCCTGGGGTGAAGCTACGCCCGAAGGCCTTCGGCCGCGACCGCCGCACTCCGATCACAAATCGGTGGAAGGGTTGATACGGCCAGACCGTAAGTGGTAACCGAAGAGCACGCGATCGTCGTCATCAAGGACGATCACCCGGGCGGCCGAGCGCAGGCGAGGCTCAGTCACGAGACGAGCTCTTGCAACGCTCGGAACCAGCCCAGGCGCTCCTCCCAGGGCGCCGCGGCGTTCGCGGGCGACGTCGACGGAAGCACGAAGAGCGCGGTCTCGCCAAGCTTCCGTTCCTGGAGGCCGTGATCCGGACGCTCCCGGAAGACGCCCTGATAGGCGGCCTTGCCGACGAACGCGATGGCGCGCAGCGAGGGATCTGCGCCGATCTGCTCGAGGCGCTCGAGTGCGCCAGCGAAGTCCCGGGCCCGCAGATCGCTCGAGCCACGGGTCGTCCTCCGGGCTGCGTTCGTGAGCCCGATGCCGAGCGCGAGAAGCTCATGCTGCTCGCGCGGCTCGAGAAGGCGGGGCGTGAACCCAACTGCGTGGAGCAGGCGCCAGAAGTCGTTGCGCGGGTTCGCGAAGTGCGCGGCGGCGGCAGCGCTCGCGCGTCCAGGGTTGATCCCGCAGAAGACGACGTATACCCCCGGCCCGAGAACGTCCGGGACGCTCAGGCCGCTTCGACTTCGCGCGCGTCCAGGCGGAGCTCGAGCAGCATGCGGAGCCGCTCGCCCACGTCCGACGCTTCGGTTCGCACGTCGGGCTCGCGGTGGAGGATTTTGACGGTGTCCTCGGCATAGCGCCAGCCGTAGCAGCGCTCGTAGCACTCCGCCTCGCTAAGCGTCCGGAGTCGCTCCATCTGGCCCGCAGCCTAGGCCAGAGCCCGGATGGTGCCGGGTAGGCTGCTCCCGTGGTGGTCAAACCGCGAGTGCTCGAGTTCGAAGTCACCGTCGACCGCGGCCGCTCGTCGCAAAGCGGGCTCGGCGGCGTCGCCCTCGAGCGTGAGGACGAGTGGTGGCCCGAGCACCTCGTGCTCGCGGCTCTCGTC
>JAERMP010000066.1 GCA_016844515.1 Thermoleophilia bacterium
GATGAGTGCCGGCTCGAAATCCACGAGCGTTTCCACGTCGCCGAAGAGTCGCTTCGCCTGTGGCCGCCGGTCTGTGTCGAGGAGGGGAAGCACGAGCCGCTCGAACTCCGCGCACTGGTCGTGGTAGGCCTCGACCCAGTCGGGACGCTCCATAGGAAGCCCGGACGGGTCGAGCGCATGGAGTACCTCGAGGAACGCACGAACCCCGTCGGCGTCCTCGTCGACCAGCGGCTGACCGGGGATCAAGTGATAGCCGACGAAGAGCGGATTGCGCGAGATGTGCTCGAACGAAGGGACATCCACCGGGAGTGCAGGAGCGAGCGCCGGCAGCACCACGATCTCGACCTCGAGCGCCTCTTCGACGGCGGCGCGCCGCGGAAAGCGGAACACCCAGTCGTCGTCGACGATCGCTACCTCGAAGTCGTACCCGCCATCGATCTCAAGAATCGTTTTCGGGCTGCGTCCAAGCGCGTCTGCGATCAGCCCCTGGCGCTCGGTAGTCACTCCCTGATGGTGTCTGACAGCGCTTGGCGGCGTCGGAGCGACGGTCTTGGCCAAGTCCGTCAGGTGACGGTCCTCGGGGGACATTCCCGCACACTCGCGCAACGCACGATGCTCCTGCTGGGAGCGCACTGGCATCATCGTGGGCGGCTCATGGCCATGGGCAAGATGCACGCAGACGAGATACACACCGACGTATCTCTCGTGGGCCGATTGCTCGCGACGCAGTTTCCGCAGTGGGCGGGACTTCCGATCGAACCGGTGCCATCCGCCGGGACGGACAATGCGCTCTATCGGCTCGGCGATGACATGGTCGTGCGGCTACCGCGCAGGGAGCGGCCCAGCGGGACACTGGAGAAAGAACGCCAATGGCTGCCGATACTCGCTCCGCTCCTGCCGCTGGCAGTCCCGGTCCCGCTGGCAGACGGGATGCCCGCCGATGGCTATCCCTTCGACTGGTCTGTGTACCGATGGCTAGAAGGCGAGGACGCGACCACGGTGCGTGTCACCGATCCGAGCCAATTCGCGATCGATCTGGCGCAGTTCGTTGCCGCGTTGCAGCAGATCGATCCCGCAGGCGGCCCGTCCCCCGGGGAGCACAACGTCTTCCGCGGTGTACCGCTGGCAACGCGAGACGCTGGGACTCGCGGCGCGATCGGTTCCTTGCGCGGCGCGATCGACGTGGGAGCGGTGACCGCGGCGTGGGAGTCAGCCCTTCGGTCGCCGGAGTGGGAGCACCCGCCTGTCTGGATCCACGGGGACCTCGACTCACGAAACCTGCTGGTCGAAGACGGACGGCTGGGCGCCGTCATCGACTGGGGGTGTCTCGGCGTGGGCGACCCCGCGTGCGACGTGATGGTTGCGTGGAAGGTCCTCTCCGCGGACACGCGCGACCTCTTCCGGACCGCGCTCTCGGTCGACGAGTCGACCTGGGCGCGCGCTCGCGGCTGGGCGCTTTCCCAGGCGCTGGTGGCCCTGTCCTACTACACCCTGGAGACGAACCCCGTGCTCGTCCTGGAGGCTCGACGATGGATGGCCGAGGTACTCGCCGACCACGCGTCAATGTCTCCCTGACTCGCCCTTCTCGTGTTCGGTCCCAGTCTTCAGACGAGCTGAGGCGCTCAAGAGACATTCGTGAACACTCGCGCAGGCCGAGTTCCTGATCTCAGTCGGCGAGTGACGGAAGGTGGATCAGCCCGGCGTCCGTCGGGCGAAAACCGCACGCATCGAAGTAGAAGGGTGCCAGGTCGGCCTCAAAGTCGACGTGTAGCCACTCGCATCCTGCGGCCTTGGCGTGCTGCGCTGCGACGTGGACGACCCGCGTTCCTATGCCCTTGCGTTGGTGAGCGCCGTGCGTCTTTGTGTCGATGACAAAGGCATGGTCTCCACCGTCAGAGACGACGTTGACGAAGCCGACGAGACGCCCGCCGACATCGCGGGCAGTGACCCAACCCAGACTGTGTGGACGGATTCGATTCCACCAGCCGACCTCGGCGTTTCCGCCATGGGCATTGACTAGTTCAACCATCTCCGCGTCGGTCAACGGGCCGCGCCAGCGATACGTGACGCCGTCGGAGACGAACTGTGGTCGAACAGCGGGCGAAGCCAAGAACAATCAGATTATCCAGGTCCGTCTCTGCCCCTCGGGTGACATTCGCGAACACTGGCCCAGGCGGCGCAGCTCACCCCTGGACGTCTGTACGTATCGGGCCGCCGGCATGACGGTGGGTGCCACCATCGTTGCGGCCTGGTCTGCGAGATTCGAGGCGTGATTAGAGTGGCGTCCATGGCCGAGGTACTGCTGTTTCACCACGCACAGGGGCAGACCGAAGGGTTCCTCGCCTTCGCCGACGAGCTGCGGGCTGCCGGCCACGTGGTACACGCCCCCGACCTGTACGACGGAAAGACGTTTGCGGAGCTCGCCGATGGGGTCAGCTACGCGGAGCAGGTCGGTTTCGACGTGATCATCCAACGAGGTGCGGCCGCTGCGGAGGGTCTGCCGGCCGACATCGTCTACGCCGGCTTCTCTCTGGGCGTTCTACCGGCACAGATGCTCACCCAGACGCGTCCCGGTGCTCGGGGGGCGCTGCTGCTGCACGCGTGCGTTCCGACCTCGGCGTTCGAGGCTCCCTGGCCCGACGGCGTTCCCGTGCAGATCCACGCGATGGACGCCGACGAGTGGTTCGAGGAGGACCTCGCTGCTGCCCAGGGGCTCGTCGCCGAGATCCAGAACGCCGAGCTGTTTCTCTATCCAGGGAACGGGCACCTGTTCGCCGATAGCAGCCTGAGCGACTTCGACCAAGAAGCAGCAGCGCTGCTCAAGGAGCGCACTCTCGCTTTCCTGGAAGCCGTCGGATAGCGGACGGTGGCGTAGGTGAGGGCGGCGCGGTCGAGAGACATTTCCGCACGCTCGCGCAAGCATGGTCTTTGATCCTCGACCATGAAACCCGGCTGTGTTGCGAACCTATGCTTCTCAGGCCTTCGGAAATCCATGCGGCGCGCTAGCTTGTCTCCACGCCCGTGTTTCAACTCCTTGCAGGAGCCCGGCATCGGTGAAAGGAGCAGTCCATGAAGAAGAGGCTCGTGACGCGCTACGCGATGCGGTCGGCTGAGGCAGCGAATGAGAACCAGCGACGAGTCGAAGGGGTCTTCGATGAACTGGCCGCTGCCAAGCCTGACAGCGTGAGCTACATAGTCCTCCGGCTCGCGGATGATTCCTTTGTGCACGTGTCTTTCCACAACCACGGCGATGACGAGGTGAACCCAATCGCTTCGACGGCTGCGTTTGCGCGTTTTCAGCAGGACCACGCCGACCGCCGCGAGGGCGGCGTCGACCAGCAGACCGCAGAGCTGGTCGGTGCCTATATCACCACTATCGACTGAGCCCCATCCCGCCCCGGAGCTGCAGCACGCCGGGCTGAAACGTCAGGGGACACTCCCGCACGCTGGGGGCACGCAACGGATGATCGTCCTAGGGAGGGGTAGCTCCCCTCCACCTTCGGTGCAGTCGGCGAGGTAGAGGGCTGTGCCGAGGTCGCCAGTCCAGAGCGTGTAGCGGCCGCGCCCGTAGTCCGACCGACTGTGCTCCACCTGACCTGCAGCGTGCATCGCGAACGTGCGCGCTCGCGTGAGCCACCGTTCGTCTCCCGTGCGCTCGAGCAGCGCCAAGAATGCGTATCCGTTCCCCGCTGTGCCGTGGCAGAGGTTTGCGCCCTTTCGCAGCGGCCCAGCACGCCACGTCAACTCGCCGCCCGCAACCGCAAGCTCCTCGTCAAGCATGTGGGCGAGCGTCGCGACGATCCCCGGCGCGCCATGGCACCACTGCGTGCGGATCTGGCCGTCGCGGTTTGCGTCGAGTCGCATCCCCGCGCGTCCCGGCCAGTTGACGAGCCCATCCGCCTCGACGGCAAATCGCTGGAGCGTCTCCGAGACGGCGGCGACATCGCCGAGCGCGAGCACACACCCTGCGAAACCGTGTGCCGGACCGAGATAGCGGGTGGTATGTCCATACAGTTGCTGCGTCCACAGGCCGTCGGGGTCACGTCGGCCGTGCAACCACTCGATGCTCGCCGTCACGTCGAGCCCGAGCTCGCGACCCGCGAGAATCGTGCCGGGACTGCCCCACATCAATTCGCAACGTTCATCTCGCTCGTTCGCCGCGATCAGCTCCGACAGCCGCTCGAGATTGGCCTGCGAAGGTGCGAGCCTCTGTAGCACCAGCCGGATGCCCATCTCGCCCCCCCAGAGGCTGCGCTCGGCGTCCTCGTCTGGAAAGTCTGGCTGGGCTTCGAGCGAACGCTCCAAGTACGGGACATAGTCCCGTCGTAACTCGACGAAGCCCCGCCGCGCGAGTCGGTGGAGCGCATCCACGACACCTGCGCCTCCGAGATACACCGTCCGAAATCGCGTCGACGCGTCGTCTTCCTCGATGACGTCCTGCGGATGCGTCGGCCACCCGTCGTCGAAAGCGCTCTCCGCGTCGGCAACGATCGAGGCGATCGCGGTTCGCGCCCTTTCAGCGCTCCACGGCGCGTCCGCGAGCGCCTCGTGCGCTTCCGGCGAAAACAGCATCGGGCGAGTCTGACGCCGGTTCGGGGACGTTGAACACGAGAGTATTGGTCGACAAGACCAGAACCAGCTGCTACGGTAAGAGTCGTGACGACCAGAACCAACGATCCCGGAGTGCCGGCGGACTACGACCCATCGCAGTTCCCGGCGTTCGCAGTGACGGTGGATGTGGTGATCCTGACCATGTCCGAAGGCACGCTGCACGTGTTGCTCGTGCGCCGTGGGGAGGCGCCGTTCGAGGGGATGTGGGCGATCCCGGGTGGCTTCAAGCGTCCCACCGAGACGTTGGACGAGGCTGCGAGGCGGGAGCTGGCCGAGGAGACGGGTGTCGATGTGCCGAGCTTGCTCACCCAGTTCGGTGCCTATGGCGATCCTGAGCGCGACCCGCGTCTGAACGTCGTCACGATCGCGTATCTCGCAGTGCTTCGCGACGTGGGGGAAGTCGAGGCGGGCACGGATGCGGCAGACGCCGCCCTCGTCCCGGCGTCCGACGTGCTCAACGAGAGGATCAACCTAGCTTTCGATCACCTGCGGATCGTGCGCGATGCCGTCGAGCGCGTTCGCGTCGAGCTCGAGGTCTCGGGGATCGCGACGGCGTTCGTGGGAACGACGTTCACAATGGCCGAGCTGCGGGCGGTGTACGAGGCCATCTGGGGCGTGCAGCTCGACGCTGCGAACTTCCGTCGGAGCGTCGTCGCGGAGGACGGTTGGGTCATCCCGACCGGGCGCCGGGCTCGGCCCGGCGCAGCCGGCGGCAAGCCGGCGGAGCTCTATCGAGCGGGGCGGATGTGGAAGCAGGGCGGACCGATCCGGTTCCCGCAACCAGCCGAGAAGCGAAAGGGAACGAGATGAGAGCAGTTGTGTACGACAGATACGGGCCACCGGAGGTGCTACGACTCGAAGAGGTCGAACGGCCGGTACCACGGGACGACGAGGTCCTCGTCAAGATCCACGCCACGACGGTCACCCGGACGGACTGCGGAATGCGCGGCCCCGAGCCCTTCTTCGCCCGCATCTTCACCGGCCTCCTCCGACCGAAGCGAAGGATTCTCGGCATGGAGCTGGCCGGCGAGGTCGAAGCCGTTGGCGCAGCCGTCAGCGAATTCGAGGTCGGCGACGAGGTCTTCGGCGTCAAGGGCTTCGGCGCACACGCCGAGTACGTCTGTATTCGAGAGAGCGCCGCGCTGGCGCACAAGCCACCCGGCATGACCTTCGATGAGGCCGCCGCGATCAGCGACGGACCGAGCATCGCACTGGCGTGCCTGAGAAAGGCCGACCTCCGTGAGGGGCGCAGCATCCTCATCTACGGCGCCTCGGGATCCATCGGAACCGCAGCAGTGCAGCTGGCCAAGTCCTTCGGCGCCCACGTCACCGCGGTGTGCGACACGAAGACCCTCGAGCTCGTGAGGTCGCTCGGCGCCGACGAGGTGGTCGACTACACGCAAGAAGACTTCACGAAGAACGGCGAGACGTACGACGTCATCTTCGACGCCGTCGGCAAGCACTCGTTCAGGCGGTGTAGACGCTCACTGAAGCCGGGCGGGATCTACATCGAGACCGACCTCGGATTCATGTGGCACGTCCCGCCGCTGGCCTTGCTTACGAGATGGTTCGGGGACAAGCGGGTCACGCTCCCGATACCCAAGTACACGAAGGACGACGTCCTCCTCGTGAAGGAGCTCATCGAGGCGGGCAAGTACCGGCCGATCATCGATCGGACGTACCCGCTGGAGAACGTGGTCGAGGCGACGAGATACGTCGAGACTGGCCAGAAGACCGGGAACGTCGTGCTGACCCTCAACGGTGTCGTCCGATGAACGACGAGGCACTTCGACAGTTCACCCACGACCGTCGGCACGCGCGTGAGCGCGAAGCCAAGGTGGAACGCCTAGCCGCGCATGCCCGCAGCCGGCGCCCCAGCCGTGCGAGTGAGCGGGCGTCGGCAGCCGTGCTCGGGCACCTGCTGGCTGCGCGACGCCATGCGACCACGTGACGGCAACGACGAAAAGACCGAAGGGGAAGAGATGAGAGCAGTTGTGTACGACAGATATGGGCCACCCGAGGTGCTGCGACTCGAAGACGTCGAGCGGCCCGTCCCCAAAGAGGATGAAGTCCTCGTCAAGATCCACGCCTCGACGGTCAACCGGAGCGACTGCGGACTTCGCAGCGCCGAGTATTTCATCACCCGCTTCTTCACCGGCCTCCTCCGACCGAAGCGGAGGATCCTCGGCAGCGAGCTGGCCGGCGAGGTCGAGGCAGTCGGCGCGGCCGTCACCGAGTTCAAGGTCGCCGACAGCGTCTTCGGTATGCGTGCGGGCGCGAACGCCGACTTCGTCTGCGTCCGAGAGAGCGGTGCGCTGGCACACATGCCGGCCGGCATGACCTTCGACGAAGCGGCGGCGGTCTGCGACGGCGCGGTCGTCGCATTGGGGTTCCTGAGACGCGCGGATCTCCGGAAGGGGACGAAGATCCTCGTCTACGGCGCATCGGGATCCATCGGCACGGCAAGCGTGCAGCTGGCCAGGTACTTCGACGCCCACGTCACCGCGGTTTGCAACACGAAGAACCTCGAGCTCGTGAGATCGCTTGGAGCAGACGAGGTCATCGACTACCTAGAGGAAGACTTCACCAAGAACGGCGAGACGTACGACGTCGTCTTCGACGCGGTCGGCAAGCTCTCGTTCAGGCGCTGCAGAGGGTCGCTGAAGCGAAATGGGATCTACGCCTCGACCGACGGGCTCGTGAACCTCTTCTTGGCGTTGTGGATGTCGCGGATCGGCGACAAGAAGGTGGTGTTCCCGATACCGCGGTACAAGAAGCAAGACGTCCTCTTCCTCAAGGAGCTCATCGAAGCGGGGAAGTACCAGGCGGTCATCGATCGGACCTACCCGTTGGAGGACGTGGTCGAAGCGACGAAGTACGTCGAAACGCACCAGAAGACCGGGAACGTCGTTCTGACGGTCAGTCGCAACGGCGCAGGAGCAATGGCGTGAAAGCGAACACGATGAGGGCGGTCGTCCACGACAGATACGGACCGCCGGAGGTGCTACGACTCGAGGACGTCGAGCGGCCCGAACCGAACGACGACGAGGTTCTCGTCAAGGTGCACGCGACGACGGTCACGCAGACGGACTGCCACATGCGCCGAGCGAAGCCGTTCATCTGGCGCTTCATGCTCGGACTCCTTCGACCGAAGCGGAGGATCCTGGGCCTCGAGTTCGCCGGCGTCGTCGAGGCGGTCGGTGCGGCGGTCACCGAGTTCGGGGTGGGAGACAGCGTCTTCGGCCTCCGGAACGGCTCGCACGCCGAGTACGTGTGCGTGCGCGAGGCGGGCCTGCTCGCACGCATGCCCGCCGGCATGACGTTCGAACAGGCGGCGGCGGTCTGCGACGGCATGAGTCAGGGTCTGGCCGGTCTCAGGAGCGGACACGTTGGCCCGGGGACGAGGCTCCTCGTCTACGGCGCATCGGGCTCGTGCGGAACCGCGGCCGTGCAGCTGGCCGCCTACCTCGGCGCTCATGTCACGGCGGTGTGCAACGCGAAGAACGTCGAGCTCGTGCGCTCACTCGGTGCCGACGAGGTGATCGACTACGAGCGAGAGGACTTCACGAAGAACGGCGAGACGTACGACGTCGTCTTCGACGCAGTCGGGAAGCACTCGTTCGTCCGCTCGCGCGGTTCGCTCGCGCCAGGTGGTCTCTACGTTGCGACCGACCGCCCCTACAACTTCCCGCTGGCTTTCCTGACGAAGTGGATCGGCACGAAGAAGGTCGTGTTCGACGTCTCGGGCTACAAGCGGGAGAACGTTCTCCTCCTCAAGGAGCTCGTCGACGCTGGGCGGTATCGAGCAGTCATCGATCGGACGTATCCGCTCGAGGACGTGGTCGAGGCGACCAGGTACGTCGATACGTGGCAGAAGACCGGGAACGTCGTTCTGACGCTGAATGGGAGGCGAGCATGAAAGCGGCGGTACGAGACAGATACGGCTCGCCCGATGTCGTCGAGCTTCGGGAGATCGAGAAGCCGGTGCCCGCGGACGACGAGGTGCTGGTCCGGGTTCGCGCGGCTTCGGTGAACCCGGCGGACTGGTATGGCGTGACCGGCAGGCCGTACGTCGGCCGCGCGGCGATGGGGCTACGCAAGCCGAAAAGCAACCGCTTGGGAGTCGACTTCGCCGGGACCGTGGAGGCGGTCGGCAAGGACGTCACGCAGTTTCGACCGGGTGACGAGGTGTTCGGCGGGAGAGACGGAGCCTTCGCCGAGTACGTGTGTGTTCGCGAGGAGCGAGCGGTGGTGCCGAAGCCGGCGAACGTGACGTTCGAGGAAGCGGCGGCCGTGCCGGTGGCGGCGCTCACCGCGCTGCAGGGTCTTCGCGACAAGGGGCAGATCCAGCCGGGGCACAGGGTCCTGATCAACGGCGCGTCGGGAGGCGTGGGCACGTTCGCCGTGCAGATCGCCAAGGCGCTCGGAGCGGAGGTGACCGGCGTGTGCAGCACGAGGAACGTCGACCTCGTGCGCTCGCTCGGCGCCGATCACGTCGTGGACTACACCCAGGAGGACTTCACGCGGAGCGACCAGCGCTACGAGTTGCTGCTCGACGTCGCCGGGAGCAGGTCGTGGCGGGCGTGCAGGCGCGTCCTCACTCCGCAGGCGACCCTCGTGATCATCGGAGCACCGAAGGGCGGCCGCCTACTGGGACCGCTGAGTCACATCATCAAGGTTCGCCTGGCGGCAGTGCGGAGCCGCCGGAAGGCCGTCTTCTTCATCGCGAAGCTGAACAAGCCGGACCTGGAGGCCCTGGGAGAGCTGCTCGCGGCCGGAAAGGTGACACCCGTCATAGACAGGCGTTACGAGCTGAGTGAGGTCGCCGACGCCTTCCGGTACCTGGGAGAAGGGCACG
>JAERMP010000067.1 GCA_016844515.1 Thermoleophilia bacterium
GGAGCAGTCGATCCACCTCCTTCCGACCCTCTTTGCGGCCGTGCTCTTTGGCCCTCTTGCGGCAGCAGTCGTGGGCGCCGCATCGATGCTCGGCGATCCAGAGCTCATCGCGCGCCGGGATGCCGACCGCGCCCCGAGGCTCAAATGGGCGACTTACACGAGCACGCGCTTCATCGGCGGCGCAGCGATGGGCCTCGCTGCTCAGGCAACACTGAGCCTCGTTCCGTCCGAGTTCGGAGAGCTGATCGCCGCAGCACTCGTCGGCGCAGTCATCGGCGAGGTGCTCGATGTGTTCTTTGCAGCCCTCACAGCAAGCGTCCGCGGCCGGCCTATCCGTGACGCCATCCGGACGGTTGTGCCCGTTGTCCTCACCTCAGCGCCGGTCTACGCGCCGATCGTTGCACTCCTCGCGTTCATGTACGTGAGGGTGTCGCCGTGGACGTTGGCGCTCTTCCTTGTGCCTGCCATGGCCGCTCAGCGACTCTACGGTCTGTATCAGGAACAGCGCCAACTCGCCGACGAGTTGTCGACTGCGAACGACACCCTCGAGCGAACGAATCTCCAATTCGCCGCCGCGCTGATCGCCACGCTCGATGCGCGAGACCAGTACACCGCCGGCCACTCAGCTGCGGTCGCGATCTACTCGCGCGACATCGTTGAGCGCATGGGACTCGGCGCTGACGTCCGGGATCATGCCTATCTCTGCGGCCTCGTCCACGACATCGGGAAGATCGGCCTTCCGCCCGGTCTGCTCGAGAAGCCAGGGGCGCTTACGCTCGAAGAGCGGCGACAGATGCAGGAACACTCCGCTATCGGCGAGCGGATACTGGCACACGTTGACGAGTACTCGGAGATCGCACGGGTCGTTCGACACCACCACGAACGGATCGACGGCCAGGGGTATCCCGATGGGCTGGTCGACGAGCACATTCCGCTCGTCTCGCGCATCATCGCGGTTGCAGACGCGTACAACGCGATGACTTCAAATCGCCCGTACCGCGACGCAATGCCGAGCCGCGTCGCGCGACTACGACTCGCTCAGGCCGTCGACAGCCAGTTCGACACCTCTGTCGTCGCCGCGTTCGAGGCCATCCTCGCCGGTGCCACGGAGGACTACCGGCTGGCGCAGCGTCGCGACTTTCGCGAGTTCGCTCAGAGCACCTACGACGACTCGGCGTCGGACGAGGTAGCGTCCGTCGCCAACGTCGCCTGATCGACGCGTTCTAGCAGTGCTTGAACCGCGAGAGCAGTGCGTGAACGCGTGCCGAGCTTGTCGTAGATGTGATGCGCATGAGCCTTGACGGTCGATTCCTCGATAAAGAGCAACTTGGCAATCTCGCGGTTCGTCAGTCCTTCAGTGAGCAACTCGTAAACCTCGCGTTCGCGACGTGACAGTCTCTCCCGAGGATCACCGCCGGTGAAGACCGACTGACCGATCGCTCGGGCAAGGTCTTCGTCGGCAGCGGCCCTGATCAGACCAACAAGTCGATCCCTTTGTGGAGACGCGCGTAGTAGGACGGTCAGCAGTTCAGGCGTTGATCGGTAGGCCGTCACCAGCAGATCCAGAGCACCCGTCCGAAACGCCGTGTTCTCAAGGTCTACGACACGCTCAATCGCTTCAGGATCGTGCCGCTTGAGGGCACATATAGCCTCAACGGCCGAGACAAGGACCGCGGGCTCGACTGCATGCGACAGACCTCGAATCTCATCAACGAGAGCGCAAGCCTCAGTCACCCGGCCCACCGAAGCAAGGACGAGCGCGCGCGAACACAGCACCTCCGCCCTAGCGGCTGGCAACGGCGAGCGAACACTGGGAATTTCAATTGCGAGCGCCTCCAGGTGACGCCCTTGCTGAGCCAGAACCCGTATGCGTTGTGAAACAGACAACTGATGGGCGTGGGCATCTCGGCTTGCGCGTGTTTTCCGGATCGCTTCGCAAACGTATGCATCGGCCTGAGTCCAACGACGTAGTCCCGCCGCAGCAAGAGCGGCCGCGCAAAGGGCGTAAGGACGAGCGAAGTCGAGCCGGTACCTCTGAATCGTCGCGAGGAAAGCCTCGGCTACCTCAAAAGCCTCTTCGTAGCGAGCGACCAGGCCCAGTACTGCGGAGTACGTACTCTGGAAGGAGGAGACGAGAAGCGGGTCGCTCACACCGCCCAACAGTTCGGCCGCGGCGTCGGCGTCGGTCAGATCAAGGGTTCCGAGCTTGACTTGATAGCTCAGCCCGCACGTTGCCGATCTAACCACCTCGCGAACGTCAGATCGCTGCACGCCCGCATCAAGTGCGCGAAGTGTGTCACCAGCATCGGGCATCTCGAGTTCAACAGCGCATATGAGCTGACCCCACATGGCATCGCGCCGCTCCGAATCCGTTGAAGCTACCGCCTCGGCGCGCCGGTAGAGCTCCAACGCCTCCTCCTCACGCGACGCGAGGTGGGCCGCCCGCCCGGCCACCGACAGAGCGCGGAAGGCGAGTTCGGAGTCCTTGCTTGCGGCCGCTTCCGCATGAGCCATGGCCTCCACATGACGGCCGTACCGAAGCGCGACCTCGGCCCGCGCGACAGAGACGACCGCTGCCTCGAGACCCGCCTCCGACGCAGACTCACACCACCGCTGCAACGTCGGAAGGCGCCCTGCGTCGAGAAGGTCATCGAGCGCGGCGCGCATCAATGGCTCGAGCTCGCGAACAGGCCCCGAGCGCACGATCACGTCGAATGCCGGGTCCCACTCCCGGCGGGCCTGGTACATGTCGAGACACGCGGTGACGGCCCCGTCGGCAGGAACCAAGCCGAGCTGCTCGCTTCGTTCCGCGAGGAACGCCCGGGCGAGTGGGTGGAGCTCGAGCTGTGCTCCGCGCTCGACGAGGATCCCGACGTCCAGGGCCGCAGCGCAGACGGACTCGGCGCTCTCGAGTCCGAGAAGCCCATTCGCCAGCTCGCGATCCAGGACGGGAGCGACGGATAGCGTCGTCAAACCCTGCTGCACTTCTGAGCCAAGCGCGCTGAAGACCTCCTCTGCAAAGAACCGGTAGAGCGACTCGGGCACCTGCTCGGCATCGCTCTCGATCTCGGCGAACGACACGCTCGCCAAGCCGATGACCGCCGGCCAACCGTTCGCGATCGATACGAGCCCAGACGCGGACGGAACGCTTCGCCCAACGAGTACGTCAGCGGCTTCGTGGCTGTCCATCGCAAGTGCCGTCTGGTTGAGCTCGAGCACGTCTCCGTACAAGATCTTCTTCGCCGAGACCCACGCGGGACGCTGCCGGCTCGCGATCAGGAGCTGAACCGTCGATTGGGCGACGAGCGCCGAGACGAACCGCTCCGCTTTCGGCTCCGTGGCGATCTCGTGATAGTCGTCGATGACCAACCAGCTCTCCGCCGGCCAGGCCTCCAGATCCTCCCCGAGGATCTCGGCCAGGGTCTCGACGTTTTCGGCCGGGGCAGGAAGAGCGCGAAGATGTTCGCGAAGTCGTGCGTCGCATCCCTCGACGAGGCCGGTGCACGCCCGCGCGAGGCCGAGAGCGAGCGCCGCGACGTCCGTGGACGACGAGCGCGCCGTGTACCACGCTCCGCGTCGTCCAGCACGCGCGACCCATTGCTCGGCGAGCGTCGACTTTCCATAACCAGCCGGAGCGACGAGCGTTCGCACGCGGGCCTTCGACTCGTCGAGCAGCGCGAACAGTCGCGGCCGCTCGATAACCCTGCGGCGCTTGAGGGCGCGGACTTCGGGAACTGTCGCCGTCGTCGCCATCTCCTGACCGATGTCGCCTGGATCCGGGATCCGACCCTACCACCCTCGAAAACGGAGGGGCACGGCGCCTGCGCCAGCAGGCGCCGTGCCCCTGGGTCAGCGGGGAAGCCGGACCGCAAGTGCGTAGCGGCGCCCCGCAGACAGCGGATCCTCTCCCGTAAGCAAGCGAAACGCGATCGGGATCTGGCGGCGGCGAGGCACGCCGAGTTTCTGCCGAAGCACGTCACAGTGCGCCTTTGCCGTCCTGGGGGAGATCCCGAGCCGCGCTCCGACCTCGTCGTTCGAGCATCCCGCTGCGATCAGTGCGACAACCTCACGCTGGCGCGGCGTGATGGGTGCCGTCTTCCTTTCCGTGGCCAGTTCGATCATGGCCACGAACCTACTCCCCCGTTCGAGGGACAGCCATTCGTCCGGGGGTGTAACGCACGGTGTAATCCGGCCGGTGGGCCTAAGGTCCTAGAGCAAGATCGCTTGAAAGGCGAGCATTGCAGCGAACGAAGCGATCGCCGTGGCCGCGACAGCGCGAGCGGAGGCCTGCTCGAGGGCCTCCGGAAGGAGCTCGCGGGCCACCATCCAGCCCATGGCTCCGGCTGCAAATCCGAGGGCGGCCGGAAGTACTCCTTCGAAGGCGGCGACGAAGAGAAACGCCGGAACCGCGAGGAGTGGTTGCGGGAGGCTCGAGAAGATGCTCCAACCGGCGGCGGCGTGAACCGACGTCCCGCGCGGGACGAGAACCAAGCTGATCGCCAGGCCTTCGGGGATGTTGTGAACAGCGATCGCGACGGCGATCAGGATCCCTAGCGTCTCGCCTCCACCGAACGCAGCGCCGACGCCGACTCCCTCGGCCACGGAGTGGACCGTCATCACCGCCACGATCAGGAGTGCCTTCACGGCGTCCTCTCCGCGCAGCGAACCGACCTCGAACTCGCGGTGCGGCGCGTGCAAAAAGCGAGAGACGACGATGATGAATGCGACGCCCGCGACGAGGCCGAGAGCTGTAGTGGCGCCGCTTCGGTCGAGGGCTTCGAGCGTGAGACTCACGCTCGCGCCGAGCATTACGCCACTCGCCAGCGCATTCGCGATGCCGAGCGCCCTTCGATCGCTCGCGCGAGCGAAGAGGAGCGGCAGAGCGCCGAGGCCGGTGGCGAGAGCGGTAAGAAGCGCGGCGACGAAGACGGTGACGACGTCGACCTGGTTCACTTCTGCCGCACCCTACCGAGACGGTGGTGGGAAACCCGAACCTGCCCTCCGTGTGCTCACCGATGCGCCGCCAGCACCATGGCGCGACGCTCCGAGCAACAAAGGAGGATCGATGAAGGTTCAGGATCTGATGACGCGCGACGTCACGACCGTGACGGCGACGACCTCGCTACGAGATGCTGCCGTGCTTCTCGCAAGGAACGGAATCTCGGGCGTGCCTGTTGTGAATGAAACAGGCGACGTCGTGGGTGTCCTCTCGGAGGGCGACATCGTCGTGAAGGCCGGCGGTGAGGTGGCTCGGAACCGAATGCTCGGCTGGCTGCTCGAGCCCAATCTCGGTCTGGAGGACAAGATCAGAGCCGCGACCGTCGGTGAGGCGATGAGCGCACCGCCCGTAACGATCTCTCCGAAGCGCCCTGTCCACGAGGCCGCGAGGCTAATGGTCGCCGAGAGCGTCAACCGGCTTCCGGTGGTGGAGAAGGGCAAGCTCACCGGAATCGTCACACGGGCTGACATCGTGCGTGCCTTCACGCGCTCGGACACCGAGCTCGCCGACGAGATTCGCAAGGACATCTTGCGCGGAACGTTCTGGCTCGAGCCGGGGCGCGTGGTGGTGACCGTCGTCGACGGTGAGGTCACGCTCCGAGGCGACGTGGAGACCGAGGCGGATCAAGAGTTGCTGCCGCACTTCGTCGCCCACGTGCCCGGCGTGATCTCCGTGGACGCCGATCTCGGCTGCCGCTCGAAGTTGGCACTCGCACATTGATCGTGCTGAGTAGAACGCGCGTCGGCCCACTTGGGCCGACGCGCGTTCGCGTTCCCGGGCAACTGCCCAGCGTCGCCGACGACGAACCGGCAACAGTTCTCCGGGCGGAGCCACTCACCATGCGGGCAGACTGGCGTCGATGGCCATGAATCCCGGGTCGAGCGGACGTCCCTCTCAGCGCACTGTCGTACTCGCGTTCGCGGGAGCGGCGGCGGCGACTGTCGCCCTCATCGTCGTCGCGTTGCTCTTTCGCAGCGGCGGAGACGCGCCTGCGCCGTCCGCGACGCCAGGTGTCGACCTCGCGGGGATTCAGCAGGACGACCGTGTGCTGGGCAACTCCGCGGCGAAGGTCACACTGATCGAGTACGCCGACCCGCAGTGCCCGGCCTGTCGCTTCTACTCCGAGGGCCTGTTCCCGACGGTCGTCGACGAGTACGTGAGGCCCGGCAAGGTCGCCAACGAGTTTCGCGGGTTCCCGTTCATCGGTCCGGATTCGGTAACGGCGCTTCGCTTCATCTATGCCGCCGGGCTACAGGACAAGCTGTGGCAGTTCCAGGAAGCCCTGTACCGCAACCAAGGGGGCGAGAACGACGGCTGGGTGACGGACGACCTTCTGCGCCAGGTCGCCGGCGAGATCCCCGGGCTCGACGTCGACAAGCTCTTCTCGGACGCGGAGAGCGACTCGATCGTGCAGGACGCGGACGCCGCCAGCGGCGAGGCCGCGGCGGCCGGAGTTCAGGGCACGCCGTCGTTCTTCGTCAAGATCGGGGACGCCGAGCCCTATTACATCCAAGTCGCGAGCGCCGACCAGATGAGAGCGGCACTCGACGACGCTCTCTCCGGGTGACCGACCGCGCACTGCGCATCGCAGCGGCGCTCGTCGCACTCGCTGGAGTCGCCGTCGCCGGATACCTGACCTGGGCCCACTTTGCGGATTCGACGGTCGTCTGTGTCGCAGGCGGCGGGTGCGAGACGGTGCAGGAGTCCGAGTACGCCGAGATCGCAGGGGTGCCGGTCGCGGTGCTGGGACTTGTGGCCTACACGGTTATCCTTGCGCTGATCGTCTGGGACGCGCCGGTTGCGCGTCTCGCGGCCGCCCCGATCGCGCTGATCGGCGCTCTGTTCGGCATGTACCTCCTCGCGCTCCAGCTGTTCGTGATCGACGCAATCTGCGTCTGGTGCCTCGCGAACGACGTACTGATCGCACCGACGCTCGCGGTGCTGACGGCGCTGCGACTCCGCACGACGCCCAGCTCGTAGGGCGAGGCATGCCTCGCCCGGGCCGGGCACGCCAGGCCCCTACGTCATCGGGGCCTGGCTGAGGGTCAGACCTCACGGGTCTGACGCCGCCGTTAGGTCATCGGGACCTGGCGGAGAACTTTCGGTGCGACGCGGTCGAGGATCTCCGCGAGGTTATCGCCCGTGCACGTGATTCCGTGGTTGCGCAGACCGATCACAGCGTGCGCCGGATCCGGCTCGAGCGCGACGAGGTCGGCGACGGCGACGGCGAGCTCCTGGGTGCCGCACGGGTAGTTCACGTCGGTTGCTGCGATGCCCTCCATCCAGGCGTGGACATGCAGGATCGCGCCGACGTCGGGGTGCGCCTGATAGATCATCCAGTGCTCGATCGCGTCTACCGAGACGCGACGCGGCTCGATCCCCGGGGGCACGCTGAGCACGATCGCCCCGCGGTCGTCGTCGAAGTCCTTGACCATGAGGAAGTCTCGTCCGACGGTCTCGAGCTGTGACTTGTCGACGCCGCTGGCACTCATCCAGAAGCGCGTCTCGTCCTTTCGCGCGGACAGGTTCCCGTAGGAGAGACCGCCCACGCTGTAGAGCCGCATGACGTGGCGAAGATCGCGCCCGGAGAGGTATTCCTCGACCGGGAAGGGCGACGGCAGCAGATCGAGCTCGTCGAGGCGGCGGCCGGCCTCCCCGATGTCCGCGGTGACCTCGTCCCCATCCCAGAGCTCGGGCTCGAGATCCGGAATCCACTCGTTGTCGATCACGAGCCTGGACGTCGCGAGCGGTTCGAGGCGCTCGTAGATCTCCTCCGGGTCGTCCGGCACGTGATAGGTGCCGCGCTCCATCGTCGTGAACCACACTCCCTTGCCTGGGACGCGAAGCAGGACGACGTTCGAGAGGGTGCGGACGAGCATCGGATAGTTCTGCTTGAGCGCATCCTCCGGAGGCTCCGGAAGCTCGTAGAACGCCGCGGAGTACGTCCCACGCGCGGCTCGGCGGAATGCCTTCGGATCCGCCGCGTCGAACATGTTGAGGACGAAGTTGGCCTCGGCGATGTCGTCGACGGGCACGAAGTCGTCCTTCTCGAACTGCTTGCCGATGGTCCGTACCCACTCCTCGTGGGCGGGAGAGGTCGCGGTGCCCCAGATTGCGTACGTGCGCACGAGCCGAGTCTATCGCCGTAGGCGCGCGGTTACGTGACCGCGAAGCCGACGCGCTGGCCCGCCTGGTAGTGACCGGGCAGGTTGCAGAGCAGCACGTACTTCCCGGCCTCGAGGTTCAGGTTCAGCCTTCGCAACGCTCCGGGCTTGAGCTTGAGCGCTCCGATCTTGCCGACACGCCCTGTCTCAACGGCCTTCCCCGACTTGACCGGGAGCTTCGCCGGCGCGACCTTCGTCTTCAGGACGACGAACTCGTGGGCGATCTTGCCCGTGTTCCTCACCGCGAACATGACAAACCAGTGCTGTGCCGAGGCCGGGCTCGCCAGCACCTTGAACTCCTTGAGCTGAACATTGACGGTCGTCTTCGATTCCGACGCTCCGATCGGGCTAGCGACAACCGCGGCAGACACAATGGCCACAACGAGCAGGGCGAGCTTGCGCATGGGTGGCAACTTAGCGGAAGAGGTCGCGCTCGCGGGGCATGACGAGATCGCTGCCGCTCCCGTCGCCCGCGGCCTCGAGACCCCTGACGATCGCGGCAGGAATGCCGTCTGTCTTGCCCATGACGAGCTGGGCGGCGCCGGCAATCTCGTCGGCGATCGCGATCTCGGTCGCGTGCAGCTCGTATCCCATAGCGTCGCGCTCGCCCTTGAGGTCGAGTAGCGCGACGATCCCCGAGACGCCGAGAGCGACGTCAGTCGTACCGCGCCGCCACGCCCGGCCGAACGAGTCCGACACGATCAAGCCGACGTCGACCCCGGTCAGCTCACGGATGCGGTCGCGCAGGCGTTGAGCAGAGGCGTCCGGATCAATCGGAAGCAGGATGAGAGTGTCGTGTCCCTTGGCATTCGAGGCGTCGACGCCGGCAGATGCGCAGACGAATCCATGCAGCGTCTCGGCGATGACGAGCGGCGGGCGCGCACGGACGATCTGTCGGCTCTCGCGCAGGATCACCTCGATGCGGCGCGGATCCTCGCCGGCCGCGAGCTCGTGCGCCCTCGGCGACGGCTCGACCTCGGAGAGATCGACGATTCGACCCTCGACCTTCGAGACGGCCTTCTGCGCGACGACGACAACGTCGCCGGGCTCGAATCCACCCGCGCGCGCCGCAGCATCGGCGAGCAGCGCGGCGAGATCGTCTCCCTTGTCGAGCTCCGGGATACCGCGGAGAGGGATGACGCGAACCTCTTCGATCAAGAGATCCCGGTGACCCGGATGCCGGCGTGCGTGCGGTAGCGCTTGTTCAAGTTGACGATCACGGCCGTCAGGCCCTCGAGCGCCCGTGCGCTCGCCAGCGGCCCTGCGTCGAGTGCGCGGCCGGATACGACGCGGCTCGGAGGCTCGCGGCGGCGAGCGAGTGCAGACCGGCAAGCACGGGGCCGTCGAGCACGCCCTGCATCCGCTCGGCAAGCGACGCGGCGCGCGGTGACGGCAGCACACCGCCTTTCGTGAAACGAAGCTCGGAAGCAACGGACAGAACGGACGTCGAGCCGATCGCGCTCCGAAGCTCCCGCGCCGTGTCGAGCGCCGCATCGGCCTTCACGGCGAGGATGACCAGATCAGCCGCTCGAACCGCCACGTCGTTCGTCGCGCCCTCGACGCCGAGCTCGGCTGCGAGGGACGCCGCCCGGTCGTGGTCGCGCGAGCCTATGACCACAGCGACGCTGGCTTCCCGCAGACGGATCGCCAGCGCGGTCCCGAACGGCCCGGTACCGCCGACCACCGCTACCCGCACGAGGCCTCCAGGACGGCCTCCGCAAGCCGTCGTGCCGATGCGCGATCACCCATCAAGGTCTGAGTGACGACGAGCTCCACGGACGCCTCCGCAGGCGCATCAGCCTCGTCGATCGCGAGGGCGTCGATGAGCCCCCGGTAACAGTCTGTTACATGGCCTGGAGTGGCACCACCTGCCATCCGCGAGAGCATACGGCCGGCCGGGCCGGTGACTGCCGCTCCGCCGACGAGTGGGCTCACGGCGACGCAGCGCACACGTCGCCGCTCGATCGCCTGCCTGATCTCGCGCACGGCCAGGGTCGGTCCGATCGAGAGATAGGGGTTGCTCGGAGCCAGGAGGATCGCGTCGGCGGCTTCGATCGACTCGAGCACGCCCGGCGCTGGCCGTGCCTCGTCTGCACCCACGTACTCGACCGCATCGACGTCGTCGCGATGCCCGCGGCCGACGAACCATTCCTGAAAGGCCAAGGTGCCCGACGGCGTCACGACGTGGGTGCGCAGCCGATCGTCCGTCGCCGGGAGAATCCGTGTCGCGAGCCCCACGAGCTCGGAGAACGACGCTGTGACCTCGGAGAGCGGCACACCCTCTCGGAGCACCCGCGTGCGGACGAGATGGAGGCCGATGTCGCGGTCGCCCAGGCGGAACCAGTTTTCGCCGCCCCATTCTGCGGCGGAGTTGAGTGCCGTCCAAGTCTCGCCCGCGCGGCCCCAGCCGCGCTCGTGGTCGATGAGACCGGCGAGCGTGTAGAGGAGGCTGTCGAGATCGGGCGAGACGTGTAGCCCGAGTATCTCGACGTCGTCTCCGACGTTGCCGATCACGGTGAGCTCGCCCGGCTCGAGTAAGTCGTCGAGCCCGCGCGCGAAGCGGGCTCCTCCGCCGCCGCCCGAGAGCAGAACGACCTTCACACCGGGACGGCGAGGAGCGCGCGTGTACGGGAGCCGAGGAGCGGAACGAGTCCCTCGAGGTCGGCGTCCTCGTCCACATCGACCTCGAGCTCGGGGATCCTGGCCGTCGCGAACGGCGCGTGGGCACGAAACCGTTCGGCACTTCCTGGCCCATACAGCGGCGCGAAAAAGCGGGGATCGGGAAGCGAGAGCGCGTTCGTCGTTCCGTCTGATGCTTCAACGAGGGCCAACCCGGCGGCGGCAAAATCCCGTAGAGCTCGCGGGGTGACGCACGGAAGGTCCGCGTTCACGACGAGTGCGTGACCGTCGACCTGTGCGAGCCCGGCCTCCACAGCCGAGCCCAGGCCATTTCCGGGATCGGCCACGACCTCGGCGCCCGCAGGAACGACCGCACGATCGTCGGTCACCACGAGAACGCGCCCGACTTCGAGGGCCGCCGCTACCACATCTCCCAGCATCGCGACCGCAGCTGCAGCGCGAATCGCCGAAGGCAGCCGCCGTTTCGCGTCGCCGCGGTACGGGATCACGATTGTCGGCACGCGCCGAAGCGTACTCAGGCTGCGTTCGAGGACGTGCCGGGGCCCGAGGTGGCCCACTCGCTGAGGTCGAACCAGTGCGAGGCCCGCAAGGCATCGCGCACCTCGGCGTCCGTGTGCCCTGCGTTGAAGACGTGGTGCTCGAGATCGCAGCAGATCTCGACTTCGCTCAGCGAGACGTGGGAGATCTGGGAGAGCGCGTCCGCCGGCAGCTGGGCCTCGGCGACCGTGTAGTGCTTGAACTGGAGGTCTGGCGCGAGCTCCATGAGCTCGGGCCAGTCGGGACACGTGCGTGAACTCATCGCGTCGCTGAGTTCTCCTCCAGCATCCACCTCCCTTCAAAGCGCACGACCCCGCGCTCGTCGCCCCCCGGATAGACCACGAACACCAATGCGTCGTCGAGCCAGTGGTAGACGTGCTCGCCGCTCTCGTCCGTCAGGCCGAGCCGGAGGTGGAAGCGACCGTCCGCGAGCGGCAGCTCGCCGATCTCG
>JAERMP010000221.1 GCA_016844515.1 Thermoleophilia bacterium
CAGGCTCGACGCACCGCCGACGAGCTCGTCGAACGCGGGGACGTAGAACGCGAACGGATTCGCCGCGATCTCCTCTTGCGTCAACACGCCGCCGAGGCCAAGCGGGAGCAGCATGTAGACGGCCAGTGAGAAGAGCGCGGAGCTCCGGAGCGCGAGCGACGTGTCGCGGGCGGTGTTCTTGTACTCGGGGGCGAACGTCGCACACGCCTCGACGCCGTACGCCGACCACCCCATGAGCCAGAGCCAGGCGAATGCGGCCTGCCAGCTCGGAATGGTCCAGGTCAGGTTCGAGCTCTCCCAGTCACCGGTGACGTACGGGAGGATGATGAAGACGCCGAGCGGGATCATCATCAGCGCCCCGGTCGCGTAGCCGACCCAGAGAGACGGTCTGACACCGAAGATGTTGAAGATCCAGACCGCCACGATGAGGATCGCCGCACAAACGTGTGGGAAGCCGGCGGTCACCGGCCCGGTGTCGAACGTCCAGGCGGCGCTCGTCGCCGAGGACGGATACCACTCGGCCTGAACGATGTAGCCGATCAGCAGGCCGAAGCTCGCGAGGACGCTCGACCAGGCGAACCAGTACCCGAACGTCGCGACAGGCCCCACCAGGGTGAAGTACTTGCGCCAGCCCTCGTGCGCGTAGAGGGAGATCCCGCCCGGCTTGTCGGGGAACATCGCGGCCTGCTCCGAGTACACCCAGTTCTGGAGGACGCCCATGAACATCGAGATCCCCCAGAGCGTCATCGCACCCCAGGCTCCGAGCACCCCGATGGAGCCGCCGAGCGCCCCGATCAGGAAGCCGGGGTTGGCGAGGGCGATGACGAACCCGTCGTACCAGCGGAGTGTCTTTAAGAGCTGGCGCTCCTCGATGACGGCGCCTGCATAGACAGCCTCAGTCACAAGAGCACCTCCCTAGCCGGGACCTGAGCGGGTACACCCGCCGAATCGGCGCGACCGTAACACCCTCGGCGGCCAGATTCAACCAACCCGGCGGGGAGCAGCGTTACGATCGGTCGAGTGAAGGGGGCGCCGATAACCGTCACGTGCCACTGCGGCGAGATCCGCCACGTGCCCTACGGCGAGACGTGGACGTGCGAGAAGTGCGGCCGCCGCTGGAACACCTCGCAGATCCCGTCCGATGCGTACTGGGGAATCATGCGCGAGATGCGGAACTACCGGCTCGCCGTGATCGGAGTCGCGCTCGGCATGGCTGCAGTATTCGGAGTCCTGGCGCTGACGGTCTCGGGAGGCTTGCTCCTGATCTTCCCGGTCCTGCTGACCGCCTGGTTCATCTGGTTCATGCCCTGGTGGCGTCGGAGGCTCAGACGGCGTACCCGCAACCTCCCAAGCTGGCAGCTCACACCCGAGTAGCCATCTCGGAATAGGGCTTGCCGCCCTGAACCGACCGCAGTACGCTGCTGATCGACATCGTGAAGCTCATCGCGATCCTGGTCGTCGCGGTAACTGCGCTCACGGCGACGGCTGCGCTCCGCGGCGCCCCGTCCGAGCGGGCCGACTATGGCGACGCGCCGGACGGTCGTCCGACAGGCTATGGGCCGCAGGGCGAGTTCCCCTCGCTGCTGAAGAGCGACGGCGCTCGCGCTCAGACGACGAGCTACGCCCACCTTGGCAAGGACGTGACGCGGGAGCTCGACTCGCTCCAAGTCGACCAGGATCGCCGCGACGACGGCGTCTTCGTCCGCCTCGTCCCATGTCAGGAGAGCGAGGCGCTCGTCCTCGTCACCTTGCCCACGGCAGGGCAACCGGCGCGAGGGACAGGCTTCCTCAACCTCTTCTTCGACTGGAACCGCGACGGCCGCTGGGAGGGAGCCGACGGCCGGTGCGGTGGGAGTCCGCCTCGCGAGTGGATCGTCCGGAACGCGCCTGTGAACCTGTCGAACCAGGGAGGACGGGAGCAGCTCTACCGCGTCCGCTTCCGTGCGGGATCGTTCGTGGGATCGATGTGGATGCGCACCGTCCTCTCGGTTGACGAGCAGCTGCGCGACGAGACAGGTCGCGGTGCGGTTGCGCGCGGTGAGGTCGAAGACTCCATCTACACGAAGGACGGAAAGCTCGCGTGCTTCACGAACCCCGTGGGGCACGGGAAGTCGGGTGCCGTGATCGTCGCCCCGATTGCAGGGCCGGCTGGTCTGGGCGTACGCATCCTCTCCGCGCAGCTCCGCGCGGCCGCGGCGACGGCCGAGCGCACGATCACGCCGAACGCCGTCATCGCGCCCGATCAGCGAAAGGCGACGTTCACCTACCGCTCGCTCAAGAAGGACGTGCGCAAGAACCCCGTCGTCGTGGACGGGTTCCAGGTGGAGGCGCGCATTCGGATCAACGGCGTTGCAGGCACCCGGCGGCTCGACTGCGTGGTCGTCGTCCAGCACGTACCCGAGACGGGCTCCGGCACTCCGATCCCACCCCCAACCGGCGGCGGAGCATCCCGGCTCGGCTGGTACTCCGGTCCGACGGAGAACTTCGGTTCGATCGACTTCCTCATCGCTCGTGCCGGCGCAGGCAAGGTGGCCCAGAAGCTCCAGTTCACGTCCCGGATCACCTGCACGAAGGGCGTCACCTCTCAACATGTCCACGTGGACGGCTCGTTCCCGGTGCTCGTCGCCGGCGGAAAGGAGACGATCGCCGTTCGCTCGACCGCCTTCGACGTGGGCCAGCCCATCGGGAGGCCACCGGGAAGTTTCACCGCCTCGGGCACGTTCACCGCAGCCGGAGGCGCACGCTGGAGCGGGACGCTTCGACTGACGTACACGCACCAGGCGTTGGGTTCGTGCGACACGGGCAACGTCACCTGGCAGGCGCCCGCCGCCGCGCGACCAACGCATACGCACCCGTAGCACAGCGAGCTGGTCACCGGCGGCGCACGATGCTACCGTGTGTCCAGTGTTGCAATGCCATTGCGCCAGAGGCAATAGATGAGCAAGATCCCACGTGGAGCTCCCTACGTCGTGATCGGCGCCGGGATCCACGGCCTCTCGACGGCATACCACCTCGCGAAGGAGCTCAGTGCCCGCGGCATTGGGTCGGGGAGCGACATCGTCGTCCTCGACAAGGAAGTGCCCGGCGCAGGCGCAAGCGGGATCGCGTGCGGCGTCGTCCGCAACAACTACTTCCAGCCGGCGATGAGCGAGCTCATGCAGGCCTGCGTCGAGGTTTGGGAATCCGACCCGGAGGCGTAACTACTTCCAGCCGGCGATGAGCGAGCTCATGCAGGCCTGCGTCGAGGTTTGGGAATCCGACCCGGAGGCGTACGCCTACAACTCGGTCGGCTACATCGCGCTCGGCGCGGCCGTGCAGGAGTCGGACCTCACCGCGACGTTCGAGCGGCAGGAGCGGATCGGCTATCGCTCCGAGCTCATCGCCGGCGAGGCCGAGGTCGCTGCCCACATGAGGAGGCTCTTCCCTGATTGGCGCGCTCGAGGCGTGACGATCTGCCTGCACGAGCACCAGGGCGGCTTCGCCTTCAACGTCGAGTCGGTCCTCGGACTGCGCGACAAGTGCCTCGGTGAAGGCGTCTCGGTCCTCCCACACACCGAGGTCACCGGCTTTCGTTTCGGCCCCGACGACACGGTTGCGGCGGTGGAGACGAGCGCCGGCGAGATCGAGGTCGGCGAGCAGGTGGTCATCGCGCCTGGTCCGTGGGCGAGCCGCTTCTGGGCAATGCTCGGACTTCCCGCGACGATCGACATGACGACACCTTCGGGCGAGATCGTCCACGACCGCCCCATGTGGACGTATTGGAACCTCCAGGAGGGTGAGATCACGGTCGATCCGCTGATGTTCGCGACCGCGGACGGCCGCGCGCCCCCGGTGATCCACCTCGATACGGATGCGCCTCTGTACACCGACGACGGAGCGCTCGTTACCGACGAGCTCTGGGGCATCTACTTCAAGCGGGACCGGCACGGCGTCCAAGGCGGAGCATCACCGCTCGTCGTGGACGGCGACGTCGAGCTCGACCCGTACCCGTCGACGACCGACGTCGACCCGGTCTTCCCCGACATGTGGTGCGCGGCGCTCTCGCACTCGATGGGCCGGTTCGAAGGCTGCCGCGCCAAGTACAAGATGGCTCGCTCGGGCGGCGTAGGAGCCTTCACGGCCGACAACTTCCCGGTGTTCGACTACGTCAAGCCGAACGTCTACGCAATCCTCGACTCGAACCACGGCTACAAGATGATCGGGGTCGGCCGCGAGGTCGCCGGCGTCCTGCTCGGCGGCCATTCCAGGCTTCTCTACCCGTTCCGCTTCAAGCGCTTCGCGTCAGGCGATCTCCACCCCGTCTCGAGCTCGCCGTACCCCTGGTCCTAGGTTGGACTAACCACACACCTGCGAGACGCCTGATCGCGTCCGGGCCTCCCGCGAGCCTTGTGGTCGACCAAGACCAAGCTCGCGAAGGAGGCCCAGATGCATGATCGAGTGTGCCCACCCCGGCGGATGCGTTTCTCGTTCGAGTCGCGCTGCCGAATCGTGTCGCTGATCGTCGCGGGGAAGAGCCCGCAGGCGGCTGCAGGCGCCTGCGGTGCCAGCCGTGCGACCGGCTACCGGTTGTGGCGCCGCTACCGAGAGGGCGGCTGGGCTTCGCTGGCTGATCGTCCATGCACACCAATCCGCCAGCCACGAAGGCTGCCGGCGGAGGCAGAGGGGGAGATTCTCGCCTGGCGTCGGGAGCTCGGGGCAGGTCCGGCAGTGATCGCCACGATCGTCGAGCGTCCCACCTCGACGGTTGGGAAGGTCCTGCGCCGCGCGGGTTGCTCGAGGTTGCCACGCGCTCGACGTGATCGATGTGTGCGCTACGAGCGCGAGCGCCCGGGCGAGCTCTTGCACGTGGACACGAAGAAGCTGGGACGCTTCTTCCAGATCGGCAAGCGAATACGAAAGGACGGCATCAACCGCTCCCGCCGGGCAGGCTGGCAGCACCTGCACGTGGCGATCGACGACCACACACGCCTCGCCTACTGCGAGGTCCTCCGAAGCGAGCGCAAGGGCGAGTGCGCCGCCTTCTTGCGCCGCGCTGTCTCCTGGTACGAAGAGCAGGGGATCACGGTCGAGCGCGTGCTCTCCGACAACGCCAAGGCCTACCACTCGCATCTCTGGCGCGACACCTGTCTCGAGCTTCAGATCGGGCGCCGGTACACCCGCCCCTACTCGCCGTGGACGAACGGAAAGGCGGAAGCGCTGATCAAGACGCTCCTGCGGGAATGGGCCTACCGCTTCGCCTACCCCACCAGTGCTCACCGTGCCAAAGCGCTTTCCGGCTACCTCAGGTGGTACAACCGACGAAGACCTCACGGCTCGCTCGGAACCCGACCCCCGATCAGCCGCGTCTCACACGTCTGTGGTCAGTACACCTAGTGCCCTGATGCAAGAGGTGGACGCCGCGGCCGCAAAACGGCCGCCCTGGGGTCGTCGCAGGACAGCGATCGCGTCGAGGGCGGACGTCGTGACAGTCGCGGCTCGAAGCCATACGATCTCTCCGTGCTCATATTCCTCGTGCTCGGATTCACGCCGTGGCTCCTCCTGCTGACCCTTGCCGTCCTGCTCTACCTGACGGTGATCGAGCTACGGACGATGGACGTGCACTACACGCGCTGGGTCTGGTGGCTGCTCCTCGTCTTCATGACCCACTTCGTCGGCTACCTCTTCCTCCGTGCCTACGTCCTCTACCGACGGCGCCAGCTCGCCTAACCGCAAGGTCGCGCCGGACCTTCGCGACAGCTGGATCTTCCGGCTGGCCGCGCTTCTCGTCGTCCTGCTGGCCGCGTACGGCGTGGCACGGAGCTGCGGATCGGCGGGCCGCGACGTGACGGCTGACGAGGCCGTCGTGATCGCACGCGAGTCGACCGACTTCAAGCCCGACAAGCACCAGGTGCGCTTCTACCAGCAGGGAATCCCGCCACGACCGTTGTGGGCGGTGTCGCTCTACGACCTCGGGCCACGAGGCCGGCCGGTTCGCGTGCACCTCGTGATCGTCGACGCCACGACGGGAGCGGTGGTGGGACTAGGACCCTAGCTGCGTATGTAGCAAATCTCCATAGGCCGGGGGTCAATGCCAGCTTCCCTGCACATGGAACGTTCGAGCGCCGTCTCATACGGTTGCGCCACGTTCGCAGGTGCGGCCTGAGGGAGGATGTGCATGGTCTCGTCGATCGTTTCGCAGTTCTTGGCCCAGACGACAATCGAGGAGCTTGAACAGAAGCTCGCGCTCGACTCGCTCGTCCTGACCGAGTTCTTCTACTTCACCACGGTCGTGATCATGTGGCTGATCCACGTCGGCTTCATGGCGTACGAAGCGGGTATCGCCCGACGCAAGAACGTCATGTCGACGGCGATGAAGAACATCCTCACGATCGCCGTCGTCACGCCGACGTTCTACTACTTCGGCTGGTACACCTACGGCTGCTTCCAGGAAGGCTGGCCGAAGGACGGGCACGCGAGTCCTAAGGACGTGTTCGAGGGCTTCTGCGGGCTCACCGCGCCGTGGAGCTCCGGCCTCGGGCCGAACCTCCAGGATCACATCAGCCTCGTCTTCTTCCTCGCATTTCTCCTCTTCTCGTGGACGACCGCATCGATCATGTCCGGTGCGCTGATCGAGCGGGTGCGGTTGTCGGCGTTCCTGTTCCTCGGGATCGTGCTCGGCTCGTTCGTCTGGATCATGGACGCGGCCTGGGGCTGGAGCTCGGGCGGGTGGTTGACCACCCGGTACGGCTTCCACGACGCGATCGCCTCCCTCGTCGTCCATGGCGTCGCGGGGGCGTTCACCTTAGGCGTGCTGCTGAACCTCGGCCCTCGGCTAGGCAAGTACGACATCGCCGGCCGCGCGCGGCGTTTCAAACCCCATAACAC
>JAERMP010000222.1 GCA_016844515.1 Thermoleophilia bacterium
CGCCAGGTGATGAGGTCCGGCCGGTCGTCGAGAGCCGTGCGGAGCTCGGTGACGAGACGGCTCTTGCCGATCCCGGGCTCCCCGACGACGGTGACGAGCTGCACCGATGACTCACGCTCTGCGCGGAGGAAGGTCTCGAGCAGCATCGTCCGCTCGTGCTCGCGTCCGACGAAAGGCGTGTGGGTCGCAACCTCGGGCTGGCCGACACGGCTTCGCGCATGCGTCGCGCGCCAGACGGCGATCGGCTCGGCCTTCCCTTTCGCGGCAACCGCGTCGAGCGACTCGAACGTGATCACGTTCTCGGTCGAGCGCATCGTCATCTCGTCGACGATCACGGCACCGACTGGCGCTGCTGCCTGGAGGCGAGCGGCGATGTTGACCACGTCACCAGTGACGATGCCCTCACCGCGCTCGGGACGCGCGCCCAGCGCGACGACGGCTTCACCCGTGGTGACGGCTGCGCGCACCGCGAGCTCGAGCCCTTCGGAGCGCAGCTCCTCGATCGTGTCCAGGATCCGGAGACCGGAGCGCACCGCGCGCTCAGCGTCGTCCTCGTGCGCGACCGGCGCTCCGAAGACGGCCATCACAGCATCGCCGATGAACTTCTCGACCGTGCCGCCAAACCGCTCAATGTCGGCTTTCACGCGTTCGTGGTACGGCCGCAGGGTGGCGCGAACGTCCTCGGGGTCGGCGCGATCCGAGCGGCCCGTGAAGCCCACGAGATCGATGAAGAGGACGGACACGACCTTGCGCTCCTCGCCGGCGGGCGCCTCCGCGACCAACGACTCCCCGCAGGCGAGGCAGAAGCGCGCCCGCTCGGGATTCTCCTCTCCACACGCGGGACAGATCAGCACCCGCGCTACGCCCTACTTGAAGCTGTCGAGGAGCTCGTCCACGGGGAGCAGCGGAAGCGACTCGATCTTCGCGCTCCCCCGCGCGCCGAGCGCGACCGACACCCTGGCGATCGTCAGGTCGTCAGGAGCCTCGACGATGTTCACGAAGTCGTACTCGCCGAGCGCGGCCCACTGGTGGAGCACCTTCGCGCCCATCTCCTCGACGTCTCGATTGACCTCACGGAGTCGGTCGGGGTTCGCGTGCAGCGTCTGCACGCCCTTCTCGGTCAGCGTCGTCAGCATGAGGTAGGTCGGCATATCACTCCTTTTCTCGTTGTTCTTCTCGTTCCTCGCGCGAGCGTAACCGAGCGTCCTGGTCGACGTACAGGATCGCGCCCCCGAGGAAGAGCAGCGGGCCGAGGACCGTGTCGGCGAGGAAGATCGCTGTCCGAACCGTGTTGTCGGCTTGCGATGTGAGCAGGAGCCCGAGACCGAACCGCATGAGAAAGAAGAGGATTACGAGGGTCGCAAGCGATCCGGCGGCGTGGATGTAGTCGGCGCGGCCGAGAGCGAGCCCGCGCCGGAACGAGCCCGTGAACGAGACGCCTTCCACCATCGCGGCCGGCACTGCGAGCCCGACGAGCGCCAGCCAGAGAACTCCGGCGAGCGCGAACCACGGAAACAGGAGCGCTGCCGGAACGAAGATCAGAGAGCCGACACCGACGGCCACGAACCAGGATCGGCGCGGCGCGGCTTCTCCAGTCATGAGCCGGGTGGCGTACGCGTAGGCAGCGGCGAAGAGGGGCGCCGTGACGGTCAGTGTGAGGGCGACCGCAGACCTGTCGATTCCCGAAGTGAGCTGGTTGATCGTGCCCACGACGATTCCGAGCGGGAGCGCCCGCAGGAAGTGCTGGCCGTACAGCCGGATCGACTCGGCGACGAGCTGGCCGACGGTGCGTCGCTCCGGCGGAAGCGGCGGTGGCAGCTCCTGTCTTGGCTTTGCTCCCCGCCGCATGGGGCGGAACGCTACTGGGCCGCAGCGGCGAGGAGCCGGGGCAGCGCGTCCGAGATCGCCTCCACCGCGCGCCCGATCCTCCAGCGCGAGCGGTCTCCCTCCGAGAGCTCGTTCGAGATCGCCCGCACCTCGATCGCCGGGACACCCGCGAGCGCGCACGCGCGCAGCACCGCGAAACCCTCCATCGCCTCGACCCGCAAGCCGCGGTGGGCGTCACGAACCGATCCGCCCACCGATGCGCTCGTGCCGATCGGGAGGACGAGCGCTTCGGGGACTGCTGCGCGGACGGCGGCGAGGAGGTCGCTGTCCGGCTCGACTCGCTCGATGACGGGAACCTCTGCCGAGATGTCGCAGTAGACCGCCTCATTTCCGATGACGAGGCCGCCGGGAGTTATCCCTCGTGCCCCCGCGATCCCGACGTGGAGCACGGCTCGGGGCGGTCGGAGTGCCAGCTCACGCGCAGTGGTGACTGCCGCTTCGACCGGTCCGACGCCGCACACGAGGCCCGGGTGTCCACAGAGCTCGATGTCCGTGGCAGCAACGAGGAGAATCTCGGTCGTGTCCTTTGACTTCGCCATCGTCTCGATCGTTGATCCTACGGCTCAGTCGCCGGGAACGAGCCTGAACACAGGATGGCGGGGCGCCTCGGCGAGCCACGCTTCGTCGGGTGAGTCGAGCGAGACGTCGAAGAACGAGCGCGTGACGCGCCCGCGGCGGTAGTACTCGCGCAGGACCGGAACCGCCTTCTCCACGAGAAGCTCTTCGACGACGAGACGCTCGCTCGTACGGCCGCGGCGGAGCTCCACCCAGCCTGCGGCGCGCGCGTTCTTCACCCAGTTGCGATCGCCATACGGGGCCACGAGCCAATGCTCGTCTCCCTCTTTCACGATCGAGACGGGTGTCGACCAGAGCTTCCCGGTGTTCCGGCCCGGCACCGTGAGGAGGTAGGTGCGCGGTCCCGCCAGCCCCAGCCGGGCAAGGGGTCGCACGAGGGCGTTGACCGCGCGACGAATCGGGCTCAAGCGGTAGGGCTTCGGCGAGTCTCGCATCAACGTAGTAAAGCGTCACCGGAAACGCCGGTGGCCGCGCACGGCGGCCACCGGCATCGGGTCGATCGGCGACCCCATCAGTGGGCGAGCGGCCGGCTCCGAGTGAAGCGAACCGCGAGGATCAGCCCAAACGCGAAGACCGTGCCGATCAGGACACCAATCGCAAGCTGCGACCATTCGATCTCCCGGCCCGTAGCCGTCGAAGGTTGTTCCGCAGGGAAAACCTCGGGTGACGACTGGAGCGCGAGCTTCGCCGCAGTCGCATCGCCGTGGTCGCGGACGATCGCGAGGGGTGCTGGCTCAACGACCAGCTTCGCCTGCGTGGCATCGCCGTGGTCGCGGACGATCTCGAGGAGTGCCGGCTGGATCGCTAGCTTCGCCTGCGCTGCATCGCCGTGGTCGCGGACGACCTCCGCCAGCTGCGACTGGAGCGCGAGCTTCGCATCCGTGGCATCACCGTGGTCGCGGTACGGCTCGCTCCCCCACGCAGCGGGGACGGAGAGCGCGAGAGCCGCCCCTACAAGTGCGGTGGTAGTGAGGATTCTCTGGGTCATCGCTCCTTCTCCTTCGCTCCCGGTGGCCTCTTGACCACCTGTCTGGAGGCTAGGGAGCGACCGGCCCGGCTGAAACGGGCGAATCCCCCGTGTTTGACGGTGCCACCTCCTGGGTTTGACGCGAGGCGAGGGCGACCACGACCTCCGTGCGGTGGCGGAGTCCGAGCTTCTGGAAAACGTGCGAGAGATGTCCCTCTACAGTCCGCTCCGAAAGGAACAGGGTCGCAGCGACCTCGCGGTTGGTCTTTCCCTCTGCGACGAGGGCCGCGACGCG
>JAERMP010000068.1 GCA_016844515.1 Thermoleophilia bacterium
GGGCTCGGCGCGGTCATCGGCGCGCGTCTAGTGGGTGCCGAGCGGATCATTGCGATCGACCTCTCGGAGGGCCGGCTCGCGGTGGCCCGGCATCACGGCGCGACCGACACGTGCGTCGCCGGCGGCGACGTCGTCGACTGGATCCGTGAGGAGACGGGCGGCTTCGGCGTCGACTACACCTTCGAGGCGACCGGCAACGTGCAGGTCATGCGCCAGGCGGTCGAGGCTGCACGCGAGGCATGGGGCCTCGCGACAATGGTCGGCGTCGCCGGGAAGGGGGAGACGCTCGACATCGTCCCACGGCTGCTCATCACCGGCCGGCGCGTGGTTGGCTCCTCCTTCGGCGGGGTCAAGGGGCGGACGCAGGTGCCGCAGCTCGTCGAGCGCTGGCTCGCGGGGGAGATCGACGTCGAGTCGCTCTTGAGCCACCGGCTCACGCTCGACGAGGTGAACCGCGGCTTCGAGCTCATGGAGGCGCAGGACGGCATCCGTAGCGTGATCCTTTTCGACTAGGCAGTTGCGCCGGGCGCGAGGCGCGTCTACGCTGACGCGCGACGTGCGATCGCTCACTCGCCCCGGCATCTTGCTCGCGATCACCGTCGCCGTTGTCGCGCTTCCGACGATTGCGTCTGGAGCTCTCTCCGAGACAGCCGCACCGACATCGGTAGCGGTCAACAGCACGTCCTACCAGGACTCGTCGGGCGAGAACCCTGCTGCGCCCGACATCACGACGCTCGTCGTCTCGAACACCGATGCGGGTGTGATCTCGTTCAAGATCAACATTCCGAACCGACCACAGTTGACGCAGGACATGCTGATCGCGCTGGAGGTTGACACGGACAACAATCCGGCTACCGGAAGCCCCGATGGAACGGACTATGCGATCGAGCTGTTCTTCGGGGAGGTCGCGCTCTTTCGGTGGGATGGGACGAACTTCACGCGACGGGCTGGTGACCCTCCGGCCACCTCGTTGATCTTCGCGTACCAGGGTGGAGTGACGATCACGATCAGCGCCGCAGAACTGGGGAACACGAAGGGTTTCAGATTCAATGCAGTAGCGATTTCTGGAGTCATCATCGACCCCGTGACCGGCGACCTCGATTTCACCAATGCCGTGGCGGATTCCGCACCCGCTTTCGGCGCAGGTCTCTATAGCTACGAGGTGAAGATCACGCCGCCGACGCTGGTGGTCAAGAAACTCGCTCCGACCCCCGCGAAGCCGACAGCTGGACGAGCGTTCACGCTGCGTCTCGTCGCGGCACGGTCGGACACGGGCGCGGTCGTGCAGAACGGCAGGGTTACCTGCGTCGGCCGGCTCGGTAGCGCAAGGCTCAAGGCGCAGGTCCAGCGCGTCGTCGGCGGCGCCGCGACGTGCACTTGGAACATCCCTGTCACCGCGAAGGGCAAGACGTTCCGAGGCTCGGTGGCGGTCGTGTTCGAAGGTCTCAAGGCGTCGCAGGGCTACGCCTCGAAGGTCCGCTAGCAGCGCGCCGGTGCGTCGCTTTGCGGTCCTCGCCTGCCTCGTAGCTCTCGTCGTATTCACCGGAACCGCCTCGGGTGCGCTCGACCGCACGCCCCGGACCGTCATCGAGAACGCCCTCGCGAAGGTTCGCTCCGCACCCGACCTCACCGGGCTGTCACGTAGCGGCGCAAGAGCCCGCGTCATCGTCACCCTGGACGATCCACCGCTTGCGGCCGCCGCGTTTGCGCGGCAATTCGCAGGCTTCGGACCGAAGCGGAAGCTCAACCTGAAAAGCTCTTTTTCCCAGAGCTACATCGCCAGCCTTCAAGCTGCCCAGGCTCGGGCGATCGCGAGCCTTCGCCAGGAGATTCCCGAGGCACAGGTTTCGCGCCGATATCAGCTGCTCGTCAACGGCTTCGCGGTCAGCGTTCCGTACTCGCGCCTTCCCGAGCTTCTCGACTTCGAAAGCGCGAACCACGTCTACCCGAGCCTGAGCTACACGCTCTCGATGAACCGCGGCCCGTCCGTCATCGGCGCTCCCCAGTTCACCGGTCTGACCGGGGCGAAGGGCGACGGCGTGAAGGTCGCCGTGGTCGACGACGGCGTGGACCACGAGCATCCGTTCCTCGACCCGACCGGGTTCTCGTACCCAGCCGGATTCCCGAAGGGGCCGGGCGGCGGCACGACGCCGAAGGTCATCGTGGCGCGCGGCTTCGCGGGACCCGGTGCAAACAGCGCGCCGCTCGACCGTGACAACTCGTTCCACGGCACCTTCGTGTCGGGCGTCATCGCCGGCGTTCCGACCGACGTGGAGGCGGGTCGGACGGGCTTCTGCATCGAGTCCCAGGGTGGCTGCCATCCGGCGGTCGACGACCTCGCAGGTGTCGCGCCGCGTGCGTACATCGGGAACTATCGCGTCTTCAACGTCCCGGCCCCGTCGCCGCTGGGCGGCTGCTGCTCGGCGAACAGCCCGGAGATCGTCGCCGCGTTCGAGGCTGCAGTGCGCGACGGAATGGACGTGATCAACTTCTCGGGCGGAGGCCCGCAGGCGGATCCCCGCACCGACATCCTCATCACCGCCGTGGCGAACATCGCTCGCGCAGGGGTCGTCCCGGTGATCTCGGCCGGCAACGATCGCGACTTCTTCGGACTCGGTACGGCGGGCTCGCCCGCCACGGCGCCGGACGCGATCAGCGTCGGGGCGACCGCGAACGCGCACACCTTCGGCCCGTCGATCTCTGTGGTCTCGCCCGCGGGGATCGCAAGGATCCCGTTCGTTCCGTCCGACAGCATCCCACCGTCCTGGATTACGACGAGTCAGCGGCTCGTCGACGTCGGCTCGATTTCCGGGGTCGGTCGGCAGCTCTGCGACGCCGCACCCGAGGGATCGATTCGCGGGGCGATCGCGCTCGTCAGCCGGGGCGGCTGCCCGTACAGCGTGAAGTCCGCGCGAGCACGGGACGCGGGGGCGACGGGGATGGTGATTGCCGAGAATCGGCCGGGCGACCCGACGTTCGCGCTCTTCTCGACCGCTGGTGGGACGATCTCCGACCTGGACGGCTCGCGTCTCAGGGCTGCCGCTGCGGGATCCGGCGGCGCCGTGACGGTGCGCTTCAGTCGCGAGATCCTCGAGGTGCCCACGACATGGGCGGGCGTTCCGACGAGCTTCACGTCCTCTGGCCTCACACCCTTCGGTCACGCGCTGAAACCCGATCTCACAGCCCCGGGAGCCCAGGTTCTCTCGTCAACACTTCCCGAGTTTGCGGGAGACGAGTACGCGGTCCTCGACGGCACCAGCTTCTCCGCCCCGCACGTTTCGGGGGCGGCCGCGTTGCTTATCCAGCGTCACCCGTCCTGGACCTCACCGCAAGTCAAGTCTGCGCTCATGTCGACGGCCGGTCCCGCGTTCGGCGATACGTCCCTGACCCAGGAGGCATCCGTGCTCGTGCAGGGAGCCGGGCTCGCGCGCGTTGGTTCCGCCGACCGCCCTCTGATCTTCACCGATCCGCAGTCGCTCTCGTTCGGCTATCTCCCCGCGAACGCGGCGAACGCGGCGAGCAAGGCGGTCTCGGTGACCGTCTCCGACGCCGGTGACGGTGCCGGGACGTGGACCACGGAGATCCAGGCCCAGGTGGCGTCGAGCGGCGCGACCGTCGAGGCTGCCCCGGTCACGCTCGCGTCCGGGGGATCGGCAGTAGTCCAGGTTGTCGCGCGGGCAGCGGCGAGCGCCGTTGCGGGAGACAACTTCGGCTTCGTCCTGCTCCGGCGCGGGAGCGACGTGCGGCGGATCCCGTACGCGTTCTCCGTGACGCGATCGTCGCTCACCGGAGCTTCGGTCACGCCCCTGAAGACGCTCCAGTCGGGCGACACGCGCGTCGGCGACGATCGTGCGCGTGTGTACCGCTGGCCCACGTCGCCGTTCTCGATCCTCGGGATCTTCGGCGTCGACCCGTCGGTGAACGACGACGGCAAGGAGAAGGTCTACTCGCTCGACATCGCGAAACAAGCCGTAAACGCGGGTGTCGTCGTGGTTCGACCGGCGACGAAGCTGAACGCGTCGATCACGGCGCTGTTGAGCTCGAACCAGCCGATCCATCCGTGGTTCCTCGGCTCGCTCGACGAAAACGACGTGCTCGGCTATGCGGGCATCCCCGTGAACGTGAACGGATCTCTTCCCGACTTCCTCTTCAGCATCGGGGCCGCTGGGGGCGTGTTCCTGCCGCCTGGGCGCTACTACGTCTCGGTCGACTCGGGCCGCGACCTGTTCACGGGTCGTTCTCTCGCCGGCCCCTACGTCCTCCGCTCGTGGGTGAACGACGTGAAGCCGCCGGTCGTCAAGGTGCTCACGAACAAGATCTCCAGCGGACGGCCGACGATCGTCGCGAAGATCACGGATGCGAAGTCCGGCGTCGATCCGCACGCGCTCCAGCTCTACTTCGGGTCGACGACTCGCCGAAGCTCGGTCGGGGCGACTCTCTTCGACCCGGCGACGGGGATCGCCGCGTTCTCCATCCCGCGCGAGGCGCTCCCCCTCGACGTGGGGACGCAGTTCATGCAGCTCGTCGCGTCGGACTTCCAGGAGTCGAAGAACATCAGCACCGAGAGCGACAGCCCGCTGCCGAACACCCGGTTCCAGGGCGTGCGGGTGGAGGCCGTGAACGGACCGACCGTCACCTGGATCACCCCGCAGAAGGGCAGGTGCCTGGCGGCGCGGCAGAAGCTTCTCGTGGTCGCGAACGACACGGTCGCGATCTCCTCCGTCGGGTTCTTCGACGGGAACCGACAGATCGGCCGCGTGCGGAAGAACGTCGCGGGGCTCTACGAGATGACGTGGGGCACGAAGGGCCGGAAGAAGGGCACGCACGTTCTCACGGCCACCGTCTCGGATATCCGCGGCCGTGAGGCCGAAGCGAGCCAGACCGTTCGGATCTGCGGCTAGACGGGTCTTCGTGATTCAGGCAACCCGCTTCGGAGAGCCGCTTCCCGACGGCGGGACGATCGGCGTCGCGGCCGCTGCCAGCCCGTATGACAGCCGCTCGGACGTTCTGCGAGGCGTGGAGTGGTGGGAGGCGCGCGGGTACCGCGTGAAGCTGGGGTCCGGGGTCTGGGAGCGCGACGACTACGTTGCGGGCAGTGCCGAGCAGCGTGCCGCTGACCTGAACGCGCTCTTCGCCGATCCGGAGGTGGACGTCGTACAGGCGCTGCAGGGCGGCTTTGGCTCGGCGCAGGCGATCCCGTATCTCGATTTCGACCTCATCGCCGAGAATCCAAAGCCGCTCGTCGGCTTCTCGGATCTCACCGCGCTCCACGTCGCACTCCGGCAGAAAGCCGGGCTCGCGACGATCTACGCCAACGGGCTCATGGGCGTCGGCAGCGCGGAGACGTCGAAGTTCACGAAGGATCGGCTCCTCGAGGTGCTACGGAGCGGCGGGGCGGGCCAGGTTCCTCGCGATCCCGACGACCCGTGGGTGCGCACGATAAGCGGCGGCAGCGTGACTGCGCCGCTCGTCGGCGGCTGCCTCTGGCTCCTCATGCAGACGATGGGAACCCCCTGGGAGATCGAACTCGACGACGCGATCCTTTTCTTCGAAGACACCCACGTTCCGCCCTACTACGTCGACGGACAGCTCGACCAGCTCGCCCACGCCGGCAAGCTCGACAATGTGGCTGGAGTCGTCGTCGGCCAGATGGAGAAGTGCGATTACGGCGATCTCCGGCCGGTCTCGGACTGGGCGCGCTCGCGTTCGATCGAGGACGTCCTCGAGGAG
The DNA here is from genome assembly GCA_016844515.1 of Thermoleophilia bacterium. The sequence continues at coordinate 5,731 of JAERMP010000068.1, forward strand.
CGACTCGAGCCGCTCGGCGTCCCCGTGATCTACGGCCTCCCGCTCGGGCACGGCAAGCACCTCGCGGCCCTCCCGCTCGGCGTCACCTGCACCCTCGACGCCGACGCTCGCACCCTCACGGTCGACGAGCCGGCCCTGCGCGGCCGCGAAGCGGACGCGCCCTAGGCTCTCGCGCGACCAGAGTTCGCGTTAGCGGACTCTGGTCTTGCGCGCAGGCTCAGCGCTGACCCGAGCCGGGTCGTCCGTGTCGTGGTGGATGAAGAGGCCCCGGAAGAAGCCCCACAGCCGCGCGCGCACAGGGGGACCGGGCGGCCCGGGAGGCTGCGACCACGTGTACGCAAACTCGGCGCCGAGGAGCAGGATCAGAGCGACGACGTAGACGAAGAACAGGAACGTCATGACGCCTGCCAGCGAGCCGTAGATGAGGTTGTAGCGCGAGAAGTCCGCGAAGACGATCGCGAGGATCCGCACGGCCGCCCAGGTACCCAGAGCCGTCAACACCGCACCCGCGAGCGCACCGCGCGTGCGGAGCTTTCGGGCCGGGACGAAGCGATAGAGGAGGAGGACCATGACTCCGATGGCGAGAAGCTGGATGCCGTCGCGGAGGAGGAAGCCCGTCAGGTTCTCGCCGACGCCGATCTCCTTCGTGATCCGGTCGACGAGTCGGCTGAAGAACGCGGCGAACGCGGAGAGCCCGACGACCAGGAGCACGAGCACTCCGGTGGCGGCGACGACCACGAAGTCGACCAGCTTCGCGTGTGCGGCCGGGCGCCCGCGGTCCACCTTGAGCGCCGCTTCGAGCCCGATCCGGATCGAGGCCATCATTCCGGAGGCTCCCCAAAGAAGGGCGATCAGCGAGATGAGGCCGATGGCCGAGAGCGGCGACGCGATGCCCTCGATCGAGCTCTGAACGTTCGCCTGCCCTTTCTCCGAGACCGGTAGGACGTCGAGAAGCTCGTCGATGACGCTTTGTCTCAGCTCGTCGTCCTGGAGGACGAGCCCGAAGACGGAAACGAGGACGATCGTCAGGGGAAAGAGCGAAAAGAGGACGTGAAACGAGATCGACGCCGCGTATTGCGGGCAGCGGTCGCGGAAGAGATCCTCGATCGCCCGGGGAAGCGCATTTGCCACCCCGCGGGCCAGCGCCCCGAGCCGGTCGCCAGGCCAGCGGATGGCGCGAGCCACGCGGCCGGGCTCCACAGCGGGCGTCTCGCTCATGGTTCTGAGTCTACGGAGGCGTCAGTGGTCGCTCCGGGAAGTACGCCACCCCTTCGCGCGGCTGCGAACACAGCGCAGGCCGTCGTCCTCAGTCGGCCACGTACGTTCCGGTACGCGGCCTCCCTGCGTCCTAGGCCCGCTCGGTTCTCGCCGGCGAATGGGCACCGGACTTCCCGGAGAGACCACTAGCCGATCTATCCTCCGCGACGTGAAGGTCGTTCTTCCCGATTCCTCCGAGCTCGAGCTGCCCGATGGCGCCACCGGAATCGAGGCCGCGCGTGCGATCGGCCCGAAGCTCGCCGAGCAGGCCGTGCTCGTCCGCGTCGACGACACGACGCGCGACGTGCGCCTTCCGCTCATGGATGGCGAGCGGATCCAGTTCCTCACGACGCGCGACACCGAAGATCCGGATGCGCTCTACGTGCTCCGCCACTCGACCGCCCATTTGCTCGCCGAGGCGGTCATGCGGCTCTACCCAGCGGTCAAGATCGCCATCGGCCCACCGATCGCGGACGGCTTCTACTACGACTTCGAGTTCCCGGAGCCGATCTCGGAGGACGACCTCGCGGCCATCGAGGACGAGATGCGCCGCGAGATCGAGGACGGTCGCGCGTGGGTGCGCGAGGAGCTCTCCCTGGACGAGGCGGTCGCGCGCTTCGAAGCGGAGTCGCAGCCGTACAAGGTCGAGCTCGCACACGGCGCCGAGGGCGCGATCTCCCTCTATACCCAGGGCGAGTTCACCGATCTCTGCCGCGGGCCGCATCTGCAGGACGCCTCGCCGATCAAGGCGCTCAAGCTGACGAGCCTCGCGGGCGCGTACTGGCGTGGTGACGAGCACTTGACGCAGCTGACCCGGATTTACGGCACGGCGTTCTACTCACAGGCCGACCTCGATGCCCACCTCGAACGACTCGAGCAGGCCAGAGCACGCGATCATCGGCGCATCGGCCGCCAGCTCGATCTCTTCCACCTCTCGGACCACTCGCCGGGCTCTCCTTTCTGGCACCCGAAGGGCATGGTGATCTGGAACGCGCTCGAGGATCTCCGGCGGCGGGAGAACCGGCGACGCGGGTACCACGAGGTCAAGACGCCGCTCCTGTACGACCTCGATACCTACAAGACGTCTGGCCACTATGAGAACTACGCGGAAAACATGTTCTTCGTGCAACCGCACGAGGGTGAGGAGCCGCTCGCGCTCAAGCCCATGAACTGCCCAGGCCACATGCTGCTCTTCGGGTCGGAGCTTCGCTCGTACCGAGATCTCCCCATCCGCTACGCAGAGTCGTCGACGCTCCATCGCGACGAGCGGGGGGGGACGCTACACGGGCTGCTACGCGTGAAACACATCACCCAGGACGACGCACACGTGTTCGTCACGGAGGACCAGATCCAGGACGAGATCGACGGGATGATCGACTTCGTCAACTACCTCTATGACCGATTCGGCGTCACCCCACGCGCGGAGCTCTCGACGCGTCCTGAGATCCGGCTTGGAACCGACTCTCAGTGGGACCATGCCGAGGCGGCACTGGAGGCGGCGCTCGCGCGACACGGGATGGAGTACGCGATCTCGCCTGGCGAAGGGACCTTCTACGGACCGAAGATCGACCTGCACATGACCGATGTCCTCGGCCGGAGCTGGCAGATGGGAACGATCCAGCTCGACTACCAGATGCCCACTCAGTTCGGCCTCACGTACATGGGCTCGGACAACCGCGAGCACTCCCCGGTCGTCATCCATCGAGCGTTGCTCGGCTCGCTCGAGCGCTTCATCGGGATCCTCATCGAGCACTACGCGGGCGATTTCCCCTTCTGGCTCGCACCCGTTCAGGCGCGGGTGCTCCCGGTGGGCCTCGGGCACCAGGAAGCGGCGCGAGCTCTCGGTGACCGTCTGGACTCGGACGGCTTTCGCGTCGAGGTTGACGAGCGCGACGAGACGCTCGGAAAGAGGATCCGCGACGCCGAGCTGGAGAAGATCCCGTTCGTGGTCGTCTACGGCGACCGCGAGTCGGAAGCCTCGCTGGCCGTGCGAGAGCGGGGCGTAGGCCAGTCGACGCTCTCGCTCGACGACCTCCTCGCCAAGTTCCGCGATCTCGATGCAGAGGCGGACCCATCTTCGTAGGGGCGACCCTTGGGTCGCCCGAGGGCGAGGCAAGCCTCGCCCCTACATTTCGTCCTGGTAGCATGCCCCGTCTGCAAGCAGGAGCTCATCGCTTCCTCACCTCCCGGGCATGACTCGCGGGGGTTCAACCGAGCCGGTGTCGCACTGCCGGGGTTGACGGGAATCCGAGCCGCTGCTTGCAGCGGTTTTGTCGTTTATAAGGAGGAAGCTGAGAGCTTGATGAAGGGCCTTTGAGACCACGCCGCCGCCGGCCCTCCATGGACCGGGTCGTTCCGCGCAAGCGGGACGAGCGAATCA
>JAERMP010000223.1 GCA_016844515.1 Thermoleophilia bacterium
TTCGTTGCCGGCCATGAGGATCGCGGTCGTATACCCGCCGATGGCCATGAACGCCCCGTGCCCGAGCGAGATCTGACCGGTGTAGCCCGTGAGGATGTTGAGGCCGAGGAGCGCGATCAGGTAGATCCCGACGTAGCTGTACTCACGAGCCTTGAAGTCGCCGATGAACGCCGGCAACACTGCGATGAACACCACGAAGGCTGTGAACGCGACGAAGCCGATGATGCGTGTCTGGCGGGGGCTCATAGGCCGGTTTCCCTCGCGAACGCGAGCCGAAGGCGAGCGTTGCTCATACGCGCTTCACCTCCGGCTTGCCGAAGATGCCCGTGGGCTTCACGAGCAGAACTACAAGGATGATGAGGAGCGCCGCGGGCAACCGCAGCTCTTCCGTGAACCAGTCGAAGGCGCCGTACTGGCTCAGGTAGCTCAGCATGTTGAGGAGGACTCCGAGCAGGAGCCCGCCGACGACGGCCCCGATCGGAGAGTCGATGCCTCCGAGAATGGCCGCGGCGAAGGCGTAGATCAGCACCGCCTGCATCATCTGCGGATCGAGCCCTACCGTCGGCGCCGTCAGCATTCCGGCGACGGCGCCGAGCGTCGCCGCGAGCCCCCAGCCCAACGCCAGCATCCAGCTGACGCGAACGCCGACGAGACGCGCCTCCTCCGGATTCACGGCAGCGGCGCGAATTGCAAGCCCGACTTTCGTGAACTGGAACAGGAGCCAGAGCAACAAGACGATTCCGAGCGCGACCGCGATGGTCCCGATGTCGTGCGCTGCCACGACGACCCCACCCACGTCGTATGTGTTCGTCCCGAACGGGCTCCGAAGCTGCTGCGGCTCGCCACCCCACTGCCAGATCACGAAGCCGTTGATCGCGACCAGGAGGCCGATCGTCACGATCACGATCCGCAGGACGCTTCCGCGCTCGACCGGCCGAATCACCACTCGATGGATCCCGACGCCGCCGCCGAACGAGATTGCGAGGCACGCGACGAACGCCGGCCAGTAGCTCAAACCGTGGTTCACGGTGAGCGTCCACGCGATGTACGTCGAGAGCGTCGCCATCTCACCCTGGGCGAAGTTGATGACCCCCGTCGAGCGATGGATGATCACGAGCGCGAGCGCGAGCAAGGCGTAGATCCCACCCGACGCGAGGCCGGAAACGACCTGCTGCATGAAGTCCGAGAAGGCCGCGACGATCATGAGTGTCCCCTCAGGTGGCATCGCCATGTTCCTGGCGAGCGAAAAGCAAGCCAGGCAAGGACGCAAGGAGCGCCCATATCGCGAGATATGGGTGCGACTGAGGACGCAGCATGGCGCAGCTTTGCAGCCGCCAGGGACATGGATGATGTCGCCTGAGGGGACACTTTAATAACCGAGGTAGCTCTTTCGAATGGACTCGTCGCCGCGCAGCTCGTCGCTCGTCCCCGTCAGCGCGACCCGGCCGACCTCGAGCACGTACGCGCGTGCAGAAGCTTTGAGCGCGATCCTGGCGTCCTGCTCGACGACGAGCACGGTGAGCCCTTCTTTCTCGTTCAGCTCACGCACGATCCTGAAGAACTCGCGCACGATCATCGGAGCCAACCCGAGTGACGGCTCGTCGAGAAGGAGCAGTCGCGGCCGGCCCATCAGCGCGCGCCCGAGCGCAAGCATCTGCTGCTCGCCCCCCGAGAGCGTCCCCGCGCGCTGCCCACCGCGCTCGGTGATCCAGGGGAAGTACTCGGCGATGCGCGCGATGTCGGCCTTGACCGACCGGTCGCGCCGCGTGTAGGCGCCGAGCTTGAGGTTCTCGGTGACGGTGAGATCGACGAACGTCCCCCGCCCCTCGGGCACGTGAGCGATCCCGGTCTTCGCGGCCGCCTCCGGGCCTCCCTTGATCGTCTTGCCCCCGAGTTCGATCGTCCCGCTTCGAGAGACCGTGCCCGAGATCGCACGAAGAGTCGTCGTCTTCCCGGCTCCGTTCGCGCCGAGCACAGCCACCACCTCGCCCTCCCGAACGGTCAACGAGACGTCGTGGAGCGCGTGCACCGGCCCATAGCGGGCGCCGACCTGATCGAGCTCGAGCAGCGTCACGACTAGGCCTCGTCACCTTCCAGCGGCGGGCCCGCCTCTACGGGGGCCGTGGCAGGCGGCTCGTCATCGTCGTCGTCTGATCCGAGATAGGCCTCGATCACGCCCGGATCCGCCTGCACCTGCGCCGGTGGACCGTCGGCGATCTTGCGCCCGAAGCTGAGGACGTTGACGTGGTCGGAGATGCTCATCACCAGGTTCATGTGGTGCTCGACGAGCAGCACCGTGAGCTTGAAGTCGTCCCTGATGCGCTGGATGAAGGTGCCGAGCTCGGCGACCTCCTCGTGGTTCAAACCGCCCGCGGGCTCGTCGAGCAGCAGGAGCCGCGGCTTGGCGACAAGAGCGCGCGCGAGCTCGACCCGTTTCTGGATCCCGTAAGGAAGAGCTGCCGCCGGGAAGTTCGCGCGATCGCGGAGCCCGACGACGTCGAGCACCTCGAGCACCTCCTTCTCACCCACCTTCCGGCCGCGGCCGTGCGCTCCGATGAGCACGTTCTCGAGCACGGACATCGTGCGGAAGAGCTGGATGTTCTGGAACGTGCGGGCGATTCCCTTGCCCACGATCTTGTACGCCGGTTGGCGCAGGATCGACTTGCCTTCGAGCGCGACCTCACCCGAGTCCGGCTTGTACAGACGTGTGATGACGTTGAACGCTGTCGTCTTGCCCGCGCCGTTCGGGCCGATGAGCCCCGATATGTGCCCCTCCTCCACTTCGAACGAGACGCCGTCGAGCGCGACGATGCCGCCGAAGCGGAGCGTGACGTCCCGTACCTCGAGAAGGGCCATCAGCGACGAACCCTAAACCGCCTCGGAGTGCCGTGGCAATGACCACCGCGCGCCAGACGCATTACGATCGTGATCGATGGAACTCCGCGACACTCCCGAGGAGGCCTCATTCAGGGGCGATTTGCGCGCCTGGCTCGAGGAGAACGTCCCCGGCGAGCTGCGCGGACACCGCGGAGGGGCAGCACGATTCGACGGGCCGGAGATGCGCGCCTGGAGCCGTGCGCTCTACGACGCGGGCTACGCGGGGCTCACGTGGCCCGAGGAATACGGAGGCGGCGGCGCACCGTACACGCACCAGGCGATCTTCCTCGAGGAGATCGCCCGCGCCGAGGCGCCTACGCACATCGGCGTGATCGGCCTCGGCATGGCGGGGCCGACGATCATGGCCCACGGCACCGAGGAGCACAAGGCGCGCTACCTCGCGCCGATCCTGTCTGCCGAGGAGATCTGGTGCCAGGGCTTCTCGGAGCCGGGCGCGGGCTCCGATCTCGCGGGTGTGCGCACGAGCTCCCGCCTGGAGGACGGGCACTTCGTCATCGACGGGCAGAAGGTGTGGTCGTCGTTCGCGCACCTCGCGGACTGGTGCATCCTCCTCACGCGCAGCGACCCCGAATCGACGCGCCACGCCGGGCTGACGTATCTGATCGTCGACATGCACGCTCCCGGCGTCGAGGTGCGCCCGCTCACGCAGATCACCGGCGAGGCCGAGTTCAACGAGATCTTCTTCACCGGCGTGCGAGTGCCCACCGACAACCTCCTCGGCGAGGTCGGAGGGGGTTGGCAGGTCGCGATGACCACACTTCTCCACGAGCGTGGGACGCTCGGCTTCGCGCTTCAGGCGGCGCGCGAGTGGATCGAGATGGAGGCGGTCCGTTTCACGAACTACCGCTCCCTCTCGGCGCTGATGAAGACCGGCCTGCCCGGGCCGGAGGGATCGATCTCGAAGCTCGTCTGGTCGGAGGCGAACCAGCGTGTCACCAAGCTCGCGCTCGAGATCCTCGGGCCGGATGCCGCGCTCGCCGAAGGCAATGCGCCCTACGGCGGCTACTGGCAGTACCAACAACTCCGCAGCCGCGGCAACACCATCGAGGCGGGGACCTCGGAGGTCCTTCGCAACATCGTTGCCGAGCGCGTTCTCGGTCTTCCCAAGTCACGCTGATGGACTTCACCTTCACACCCGAGCAGGACGCGCTCCGCGAGCAGGCTCGCGAGTTCCTCGGCGCGAACCCGGAGCCGACCTGGAAGCAGCTCGCCGAGCTCGGCTGGACGGGTGTCTCGATCGCCGAAGAGCAAGGCGGAGTCGAGCTCACGTTCGTCGAGGAAGCCGTGCTCTTCGAGGAGCTCGGCCGCGCGCTCTACCGCGGGCCGTACTTCTCGACCATCGCACTCACGCTTCCCGCGCTGCCCGACGACCTTCGTGCCGAGGTGGCTTCAGGCGAGACGAGCTGGACGCTCGCGTTGGGGCCGCTCGTCCCAGCGCTCGAGAGCGCCGACCGGATCGCGATCGTGGGTGGAGACGGGATCTTCGAGCTCGAGGGCGGCGAGCGCGAGATCCTCACGACAAACGACGAGAGTCGTCCGCTCGGCGTCGTTCGAGGCGGAGAGGCGGGTCGCCGCCTCGCAGACGCGACCGTCCTCACCGAGATCGAGGCCCGCTCGCAGACTGCCCTCGCCCTCGAGGCTTGCGGAATTGCGCGGCGCGCCCTCGAGTACGCGATCGAGTACGCCTCGACGCGCGAGCAGTTTGGGAAGAAGATCGGCGTCTACCAGGCTGTCTCGCACCCTCTCGCGGACGCCTACACACGACTCGAGCTCTCACGTTCGCTCGCGCTCTGGGCAGCTTGGTGCGTGGCGACCGGAGACCCGCAAACACCCCTGGCTGCGGCGGCCGCGAAGTCCTCCGCCGCCGAAAGCGCCGTCGCGGTCTGCGAGACGTCGATCCAAGTGCTCGGCGGCATCGGCTTCACCTGGGAGCACGAGCTCCACCGGCTGTACAAGCGAGCGCTGGGGATCGAGAGCTTCGGAGCGTCGGGGACGCGACTCCGTGCCGAAGTTGCCGCGACGCTCCTCAACAAGGGCACC
>JAERMP010000361.1 GCA_016844515.1 Thermoleophilia bacterium
TCTCGGACGCGGTCGGGGAGGAGGTCACGCTCGAGCGCTCCGACCTCCCCGCGTTGGCCGAACGGCACGACGTCCCCGTCGACCCCTCCTGGCCCACGGGCAAGATCGCTCTCGAGCTGTTCGAGAAGCTCGTCGAGCCGGGCTTGATCCAGCCGACGTTCGTCTGCGACTTCCCTCGCGAGGTGTCACCGCTCGCGCGGCCGCACCGCGACGACCCGAGGCTCACCGAGCACGTGGATCCCGTGATCGGTGGCATGGAGCTCGGGACCGGCTATTCGGAGCTGACGGACCCGGACGAGCAGCGCGCCAAGTTCCTGCTCCAACAGCGGGCGCGCGAGGCGGGCGAGCACGAGACCCACCCGTTCGACGAGGACTTCCTCCAGGCGCTCGAACACGGGATGCCACCCGCCGGCGGGCTGGGGATCGGGATCGATCGGCTCCTCATGCTCCTCGCCGACATCTCGAGCATCCGGGAGATCATCCTGTTCCCGCTGCACCGACCGCCCGACTGAGCGGAACGGAGTCAGACCGTCTCGAGGCTCGCGGTTCGAAGCGGCAGAGCAACCTTGAACACCGCCCCGCCGCCGGGTGCGTCCTCCGCCCACACGTGGCCCCCGGAGGCCGCCGCCAACCCTCGGACGATCGGCAGTCCCAGACCCAGGCCCGGCTTGCCCGTGGTGTCGGCCCGGTGGAAGCGTTCGAACAGGCGCTCACGCTCGTCGACCGGGATGCCGGGGCCGGCGTCCGAAACGCTCAGGACCACGCAGTCGTCCCCCGGCTCCAGCGTCACCTTGATCGGGGGAGCTCCGTACTTGTGCGCGTTGTCGAGCAGGTTCACGAGGATCCGTCGGACGGCGTCCGGGTCGCCGATCGTCCAGAGCCCCTCGTGGATCTCTGTCTCGACCGGTCGATCGGTGACACCGAAGTCGCGGGCGACGGTGCGCGCCAGCTCGGCGACGTCGACCGGGACCGGGACGATCGCGGCGGCCTCCTGCTCGAGCCGAGCGGCGATCAGCAGTTCATCGACCAGCGACGCGAGGTTCTTGCCGTTGCGCTCGATCATCTCGAAGAGCTCCGCCGACTCGATCGGCGATTCCGGCTGCTTGCCGGCCTGCGCCGCGGCCAGCACGACCGTGAGTGGCGTTCGGAGCTCGTGCGTCACCAGGCCGAGGAACTCGGACTTCAGGCGGTCGAGCTCGACGAGCTCGACGACGTGAGCGCGCTCGGCGTCGAACAGCCGGGCGTTGGCGATGGCGACGGCCCCCTGCTCCCGGGCGTTGGCGATGGCGACGGCCCCCTGCTACCCGAACATGCTGAGCGCCCGAAGCTCGTATGCGCTGAAGGTGCTCCCCGCGTCGGCGTTCACGTTCAGCACCCCGAGGAGCTGATCGCGATGGACGAGCGGGACCGACATGGAGCTGGCCACCGCCTGGGTCCGGGCGTCGAGCCCGGGGAACTCCTGCGAGGTCGGCTTGCCGTTGATGAGGATCGGTTCCTTCGTCCGGGCCACTCGGCCTGCGATCCCCTCGCCGATCGCGACCCGTCGCCCGAGCGCATCGGGGTTGTTGCGGACGCATCGTGCGACGAGCTCCTCGCCGTCCACGAGCATGATGGAACCGCTCGCCCCGGTCAGGAGCTCGAGCGCGCTGTGCAGGATCACGTCCAGCACCGCGTCGAGCTCGAGGGCCGCGTTCATCGCCTTGCCGGCCTGCAGGAGGAGCGAGAGCTCACGGAGTCGGTTCGAGAGCGCCGCGGTGAGGACCCGCTCGTCGGTGAGGAGCCTCGACAGCTTCTGCAGGTGCCGTTCCTTGTCGATCGCGTACGCGCAGAACGCGATCGACAGCAAGACGATCCCCCATCGCAGAGCCCCCGACGAGATCGCCGACCATCCGGAGCTCGGCCAGATCGAGAGCACGACGACGCCGACGCTGACGGAGACGAGCGTGATCGACGTCAGGATCCACAGCTGGATACGGCGATGCTCGACCGCCTCGAGGGAAAGGGTGCTGAAGTCGCGGAGACCGACGATCCGAGCTTCGGTCTCGATGATCTTACGCCCTCCGTCGCCTCGTTGAGCACGAGGACGATGTCTTCGAGTGCCGTTCCCTTGGCGAGGAACCCCGAGGCACCCGCCTCGCGGGCCTCCTTCTCGACGCCCGGGTCGGCATGCGCCGTCAAGATCACGACGGGCAGCTCCGGCCGGTCGTGATGGATCCTGCGCATCGCCTCGATCCCGTCGAAGTCGGGCATCGACAGGTCCATCAGCACGAGGTCCGGCTCGTCCTTGCGAGCCCGGTCCGTCGCCTCCCTGCCGCCGCCGGCCTCGCCTGCGACCTCGATGCCTTTCACCATCCTCAACGCAGACGTGAGCGCCCGGCGGAACGCCGGATGGTCATCAACCACCAAGACCCGCAACGTGTCTTCTCCTCACCGGGAAGGATCCTCAGGGAAGATCGAGGTTTCGGTGTGTGCATCCTGCCCGAGAGTCTCGCGCATGGGCAA
>JAERMP010000069.1 GCA_016844515.1 Thermoleophilia bacterium
CTTCGAGCCGAGCCAGTTGAGCGCCGGATCGCTCCCGTAAATCGGAATCTCGAGACTCTCCGCCAGCGCGACCTCGTCAGCCGTCATGCAGAACGGAAGGATCATCGCGAACTCCGGCTTCCCGACGAGATCCTTGATCCGACGGATGGCACCAGGACGCGCGAGAAGCTTTCGCGAGAGCGGCTCGTTGCGGCCGTCGACGAGCGAGACGGCCACGAAGCGTGCTCGCGCCTCAGGTGTGTCGAGCTCAGGGACGAGGCCGAAGTAGTAATCCAGCACGCGCGAGTGGATCGGCTGCGATGTCACGTAGATGACCCGCGACCTCGGCGCCCGGAGGAGGCTCAGCACCATGCAGAGGAACCGCTCCTCGTACGCCGGGAAGACGGGGATCAGCTGGTCCGGGACGTCGAAGCTGATCGAGTGCACGACGACGACCGTGCGCTCGACGTCGCCGATCGAGCGCAACGTCACGGTCGGCCAGAACTGTCGGAACGTGGCCTGGAGCTCGGCGAACGACGATTCAGCCACGGGTGGACGCTACTCCAGGAGCGACCCGCGTTGCTAGCGTGGCGGGGTGGCGACGCTGCTCGAAGGCCGTGTGATCGCGGTTGCCGGAGGTGCGGGCAATCTCGGCCCAACTGTCGTTCGTCGACTAGCCGACGCGGGCGCCGTGCTCAGCGCCGCCGGTCGCGACTCACGCCCGCTCGAGGCGCTGCGGGGAGACATCGGCGACATGGTCGAGCCTGCCGTCGTCGATCTCCTGGATCCAGAGGCGACGCGCGACTGGGCCGCCGGGCTTGCCGAGCGGCACGGACGGATCGACGGGCTCGTCCACCTCGTCGGAGGGTGGCGCGGAGGCACCCCGATCGAGGACGCGCCGCTCGAGGACTGGGGCTTCCTGAGCGGTCTGCTCGTGCGCACTGTCCAACATGCGACGCAGGCGTTCGCACGGCACCTGCTCGAGAGCGGGCGCGGGCGATTTGTGCTCGTGTCGGCAGGCCAGGCACAGGCGCCGACCCATCCGAACGCCGCCTACGCGGCCGCAAAGGCGGCATCGGAAACGTGGACCCTCGCTCTTGCCGACCGCTTTCGAGGCACCGGTGCGACCGCGAACATCGTCGTCGTCGGCGCAATCGTCACTCCGGCGATGCGCGCCGAGAGCCCCGCGGACACAGCCGCGTCGATGAACGGACAGCGCGTCACGCTTCGCGGCGCCGCGTAGGGCGGGGTCGCCCCAGCCGGACGACGCGTAGGGGCGACGCAAGCGTCGCCCCTACAAGTTCCAACCTCCCGCCACCTCGAGCACCTGTCCGGTGACGTACGCGGCATCCGGGGAGACGAAATAGACGACGGCTGCGGCGACCTCCTCGATGCGCCCCTCTCGGCCTGCCGGTATCTCGCCGAGCGGCTTCGTCGCAGAGTTCTCGATCACCCCGGGCGCGACGACGTTCGCCGTGATGCCGTTCGCCGCCTCCGCGCGCGCAATCGCCTTGGTCAGGAGGACGACGCCGGTCTTCGCGATCGCGTACGCGGTCATGTTGGGTCGCGCGAGAAGATTCTGCGCGCCGGCGTAACCGAGGTTGACGATCCTGCCGCCCCCGGCCGCACGCATGAGCGGAACGGCAGCGCGACAGGTCGCGAACGTTGCGTCCAGGTTGGTCGCGAAGACATCGTCCCACTCCTCGAGCGACAGCTCGTCGAGCGGGCGATAGACGTAGTTGCCGACGTTGTTGACGAGAACGGCAAGGCTGCCGAGCTCATCGTGAGTCTCCTGCACGAGCATGGCGGCTGCACCACTGTCGGTCACGTCCGCCTGGAGCGTGATCGCCCTTACGCCGAGTGCCTCGATCTCCGAACGCGTGGCCTCGGCCTCTGCGCCTGAGCGCCTGTAGTGCACCGCGACGTCGTACCCCTCGCGGGCGAGCGCGAGGGCGATCCCGCGGCCGATTCCGGTCGCCGAGCCCGTCACGAGGGCGCCGCCGCGACTCACTGTGCGAGCGCTCGCCGGGCAAGGTGTTCGCGCCGGAGCTGCAGAACGGGAAGCAGCGCGAGACAGCCGAGCGCAAGCCACAGATAGACCGCTGGAGCGTCGAGCAGGAGGCAGAGGCCGAGAACGACGAGCTGAGTCGACAGGCCGAGGTTCGCGAGGACGGTCACGGTGAGGCGATCGTGGTACGCGCGGGTCGCCGCCTCACTTGGCGTCTTGCGGGCGGAAGCCCGCTCCAATCGAATCGCTGAGAACGAGCGCACGAGCCGGTCCTGCGGAGCGAACACGACTCGATAGACGCGCCCGAGCAATCTCTCGACCCATCCTCCCAAAGCCACAGGAACCGGCTTCGCCTCTCCACGAACCTCCCGGTACAGCTCGGTCACGTTGAAGTCGACGGTGAGCACGAGGGTGAGCGCGAGAAACGCGGCAACCGCGAGCCACGGCTGTCCGGTGACGTGACCGAGCGCAACGAAGAGCGCTGCGTTCACGGCGAGATCGGCCTCGGTATCGAGGTACCTGCCGGCGAGGGTCACCTTTCCAGAGACACGAGCGAGCTGCCCGTCCGCGTTGTCGAGCAGCGTCTTCGCCTGCAGGAGTAGCGCCGCGAGCACGAGCTCGCCTCGAGCGAGAGCGAGAGCTGCACACAGGCCTGCTACGGCGTTCGCAAGCACGACGACCGGAGGGGAAATGCGGACCCGCAGGAGCCACGGCACGAGAGCGCTCGCCAGCGGGCGGAAGACGAGCTCGAGGACGAGCTCCCGTCCGGCACGTCGTTCAGGCAACGGCAGGAGCCTGGGTGCGGGCGGGTTCTCCGTGGAGATGCTCATACCGCTGCCGACGATCGTAGATACTGGAGTCTTGGCTGCGGATGTTTGGAGCGAGGTCGACAGCGCGCTCGAGCGCACGTTCCAGTTCGACGACTTCGTCTCCGCGCTTGCGTTCGTGAACCGAGTTGGCGAGCTCGCCGAGGTAGAGAATCACCACCCCGACATCGCGATCCACTACAACCGGGTGACGCTCCGTTGGTGGACGCACACGGCGGGCGGGATCACCGATCGAGACCGCGATCTCGCCGAGAGGACGAACCGCCTGCGGTGACGGCTGGCCCGAAGAGGTGGGAGTGGCCGGACGATCTCGATGCGGTTGTCGCGGCTTCCGAGCACCATTCGGTGTTGCTCGAGAACGATCGGGTGAGAGTCCTGAACACGAGGGTGGAGAGTGGCGACACGGTTCCGGTCCACACGCATCGCTGGCCCAGCGTCCAGTACGTGCTGAGCATTGCGGACTTCGTACGGCGTGACGCTGACGGACACGTGCTGGCCGACTCGCGCTCGATGGAGCTTCCGAAAGAGACGCCGTTCACGCTGTGGTCGGAGCCGATTCCCCCGCATACGCTCGAGAACGTCGGCGAGCGGATCATCCACGTGCTCGCGATCGAGCTGAAGGATTCGCCCGACGAGGTGGCCCTCGACGAGCGCTGATGGGGTCGAGACTGACCTGCCTTACTCGGACGCCTTGACGACGACCACGGGGCACGCAGCCCGATCGACCACGTGTCGGGAGACCGAGCCGAGGAGCGCCGCTTTGATCCCCGAGCGCCCGTGAGAACCGACGACGACGAGGTCGGCGCTCGCACTCTGGGACACCAGCACCTCCCCGGCATCGCCTTCGATGAGTAGCCGCTCGATCTCGATCTCGATCGCCGGCTCGGCGCCCACTGCGTCCGTAATTGCGGCGTCGAAGTCTGCGCTAGCAGCCTCTCGCTCTGCCTCGAGGTAACCGGGGAGGTCGACCGAGGGCATCGGCATCATCCCCGGGTCTCCGATAGGCGCCGCGGGGACATACGCCCACGCATGAACCGCCACGAGCCGGGCACCTCGGAGGTTCGCTTCCTGTGCGGCCCAGCGCAGCCCCTCGTGGGAAGCGGCTGATCCGTCGACTCCGACGACGATCGTCCCGGACACCCCTCCAGCGTATCCCGCCGCTGCGTCCAAGTGACAAGTTGTTACTTAGCCGTAGCCCCGCTCGACGCCTCGCATCGGACGCTTGTAACAACTTGTCACTTGGATAAGGTGGCCGCGTGGACACCGGCGCTCGCGTGACCGTCTACGAGGTGGGGCCGCGCGACGGGCTGCAGAACGAGCCGGACGTACTCAGTCCCGAGGTTCGGGCTGAGTTGATACGCCGCCTCGTCGCTACGGGTGTCGGGGCCGTCGAAGTCGCGAGCTTCGTCGATCCCCGCCGCGTGCCACAAATGGCGGGAGCGGAAGAGGTCGTCGCGGCGCTGGATCGCGTACCGGGAGTCGTCTACGCGGGCCTCGCCCTCAACGAGCGCGGCTTCGAGCGGCTAATCGAAGCGGGGTTGGACGAAGTCCGCTTCGCGTTCGGTGTCACGGAGTCGTTCAACCAGCGCAATCAGGGCGCGACGGTGGAGGATTCGCTCGAGGTGGCGGCCCGGATCGTCGAGCGCAGTCGCGAGGGCGGACTCCGCATCGCGGTCACTCTCAGCGTTGCCTTCGGATGTCCGTTCGAAGGCCGCGTGGAGGCGGCGAGGGTGCTCGAGCTTGCCGAGCGCGTGGCGACAATGGGGCCCCACACGATCCTGCTCGCCGACACAATCGGAGTTGCCGCACCCAGCGAGGTGCGCGAGCTGATCACTCGAACCGCTGAGCTCGGCTTGCCCGTCGGCGGCCACTTCCACAACACCAGGAATACGGGATACGCGAACGCCGTCGCGGCGCTCGAGGCGGGCGCGACGGTGCTCGACGCGTCGGTCGGCGGCCTCGGCGGCTGCCCCTTTGCGCCCAAGGCGACGGGGAACATCGCCACGGAAGACCTCGTCTACGTCCTCCACCGTGAGGGCATCCAAACGGGGATCGATCTCGACGCGCTGCTCGGGGTCTCCGAGTGGCTCGAGGGTGTCCTCGACCGGCAGCTCGAGGGCCAGCTCTACCGCGCCGGAACCTTTCCTCCCGCGTTCTAGAAAGTGACGACCCGATCCGCCCAGAGCGTCCAGTCCGTCAGCTCCTCGAGGGAGGAGTGGACGGCGCCGTCCGCGAGCCACTCGTCGCTGATCCCGCGAGCCTTCAGGCACGTGCCGCAACAGGCAACCGGCACCCGCTTCTTCGCGAGGCCCTTGATCATTCGCTCGAGGTTGTAATACCCGTCTGGCGTCTGCTGGCCCGCAACGGCACAACCGACCGCGTCGCCCATGAGGAACACTCGCACTTCGACCTCGTCGCGCTTCGCCAGCGACAGAGCGAGCCGGAGACCGTTGTACGAGCGCTCGGTGCCGTACGGCGGATCGTTGAGAATGAAGAGGTAGCGCACGCTCGCATCGTCGGACGGATCCGATGCTGACCACATCGGGGAGAACGCCGCTCCGTCTGCGGGAAAGACCGGATCTGCGGCTACACGCGTGCAGGCAGGATCGTCCCGCGCACCTCGCCGAGCTCACGCTCACCCGCGTGCCCGCGGATGACGACCTCGTCGTCGTCCTCGAGGAAGGTCCTCGTGCTGCCGTCGCCGAGGCGAATCGGACGCGCGCCGTTCCACGTGAGCTCGATTAGCGACCCCTCGCTCCCGTGCTCCGGTCCCGAGATGGTCCCCGAAGCGAAGAGATCGCCTGTCGCGATCGACGCGCCGTTCACGGTGGCGTGCGCGAGTTGCTGCGGCATCGTCCAGTAGAGCCCGCTTGCGTTC
Source organism: Thermoleophilia bacterium (assembly GCA_016844515.1). The sequence continues at coordinate 5,693 of JAERMP010000069.1, forward strand.
GTGCGGGAAACGACGGTGCCCGAGAGCTCCACCTCGAGCTCGATGTCGAGAGCGCAGTCTCCCGCGACACGTAGGTACGCGAGCGGTTCGGGGTCCTGCTTCGGTGACGGAACGAGCCGGTCCTCGAGGAGCGCGAGAGGAGTGACCCAGGCAGAGATCGAGGTTGCGAAGGACTTCCCGAGGAAAGGCCCGAGTGGCTGGTACTCCCAGGCCTGGATGTCGCGCGCACTCCAGTCGTTCACGAGAACGACGCCGAAGACGTGGTCGCGGAAGGCCGATCCGGGCACGGGCTCCCCGAGACGGCTGCCGACCCCGACGACGAAGCCCAGCTCGAGCTCGATGTCGAGCCTCCGGCTCGGGCCGAACCGAGGGGCCGGATCGTCCGGCACCTTCGCCTGACCGCACGGCCGCACGACGGGGGTCCCGCTGACGACCACCGTTCCCGCCCGGCCGTGGTACCCGACCGGGAGCTGACGCCAATTCTCAAGGAGCGGCTCCGCATCCGGCCGGAAGAGGCGACCGAGGTTCGTGGCGTGCTCGAGCGAGGAGTAGAAGTCGACGTAGTCGCCGACCTCGATGGGAAGGTGCGTCGTCGCCTGCTCGAGCGGGATGATCTCTGCGCCGCCCGTGACGAGCTGATCGATCCGAGCCAGCGTGTCCTCCCACGCCGAGCGACCGAGAGCGAGGAACGGGTTCAGGCTGCCAACGGTGAACACCTCGCCGAGGCCCGCCGCCGCGAGATCGAGGATTCCGTGCCCGACGCGGAACCCGACTCGAGGCGCATCTCCCTCGATGGAGAAGACGCCGAATCCGACGCCTCCGGTCACAACGGGAGCACTCCGAGCGCCTCGAGCTCCTCGACCGGCTCGAAGAAGCTGCAGCTGCCGATCGAATGGAGGCGGTTCCGGCGGGCCGCTGCGAGCTCGTCCGCAGAAACAGCCCGACCCCGCCAGGAGAACGTGTATGCGTCGAGCTCGAAGACGGCGGGATCGGTTTCTGCCAGGGCTTTCTCCTCGTCGCCAAACACGACGGCGGCGAGGAGGTTCAGGAAGCCGTGCTCTCCGTTGGTTCGAACGGCGTGATGAAGCCCCGCGGTGGCCTTGAAGGCGAGATCGCGGGCGCGACAGGCGCTGACGAAGGTGGCGAGCTCCGCTGTGCTCGGGACCGACGCTCCGCCACAGCGGACTTTGCCCCGGAGCCCATGTGCCGCGAGCGCATCGAGGCGCTCCTCGAGCCCGTCGTCGAGCGGTACCTCGACATAGACCTCTGGAGCGAGGGCAGGCAGCGTTCCGAGCTCCTCTCCCATCCGCGTCTCAACGGCCTCGACGTTCGAGCCGGACGGGAGCGGCCCGTCGAGCACGGCGCTGACTCCGCGACCGACGTCGGGGAGCTCGTCGAGCCGCGTCGCTGGACAGACGAACCGCGCGAGCATGAACGCGTCTCGACTCTCTCGGGCCCGCGCGTCCTCCGCAATCGCGTCGGGCAACGGGAGCGAGGCGGGAGGGAAGAGCGGCGCGTGGTCGATCAGCCGCGAAAGCAACGCGAGTCGGGCGTCGTCGGGTACTTCCATCGCCGGATCTTCGCAGAGGCGCGCTCAAGCGCACTCGGCGGCAGTCCGATGACGTCAGAAGCGACCTCGCATGTCCGACCCTGCTCCCATCGAGCCAGCGCCACGGCCCCAGATGAGCCTCGTTTCGGCGGGCTCGGCTGAGCCGTACCGGCGGCTGGCCGAGATCTTCCATGACGTGCTCTCAGAGCAGAGCCTCGACGCGCTCCTCGACCGCATCGCGGACACACTCGCCGAGCTCATCCCGTACGAGGACGTCCACATCTACGAGGCAGACGAGGCAAAGCGCGAGCTCATTCCGGTGCTCGCGCGCAGCAAGTGGGCGGACGAGGTCATGAGCGAGACGTTCTCCTTCGGCGAGGGGATCACCGGCTGGGCGGTCGAGCACCGCGAGGCCGTGCTCGCGAACAAGGCGCACCTCGATCCCCGCGTGCGTTTCGTCCCAGGGACGCCGATCGAGCCCGAGGCTCTCATCGCAGTGCCGCTGATCGCCCGTGGCCGGCTGAAGGGAACGCTCAACATCTACCGCGTCGGCGAGGACGTCGTGTTCACGGAAGAGGAGTTCCTCCTCGCGAAGCGCTTCGGCGATGCGGCTGCACTCGCTATCGACAACGCTCACATCAGGGCGCGACTCGAGCACCAGGCGGAGACCGACGCGCTGACGGGCCTCTACAACCACCGCGCGTTCCACGACCGCCTGCGCCAGGCCCTCATGCGCGCCTCCGCGGAGCACGACACGGTCGCTCTCGTGATGCTGGACCTCGATGACTTCAAGAAGGTCAACGACGTCTACGGCCACGGGATCGGCGACCAGTTCCTCAGTCAGGTCGCCGACGTCCTGCGGGCGACGGTCCGCACGAGCGACGTCGTCTGTCGGGTCGGCGGCGAGGAGTTCGGCGTGATCCTGCCGTCCGGGGACCTCCGCAGCTCGATGGCGCTCGCCGAGCGCATTGGGGAGGAGCTCGGAAAGCTCGAGGCCGAAGCGGCCGGACGTCTCACGGTCTCCACGGGGATCGCGATCGGCCCGGAGCACGCAGCCAACCCGCGCGAGCTCGTCGCGTGCGCGGAAGCGGCAATGATGACCGCGAAGACCCGCGGGAAGGGCCTCACCGTTCCGTTCGACGAGACAGAGCGCGAACGCCCGTCGGAAGCGTCGATACGGCACGACGACGTGCGCTCGATCGCGCACCTGAAGATGCTCCAGAGCCTCTCGGGGAAGCTCTCGCGGCTCAACGACGTGGCGCAAATCGGGCTCACGATCGCGGACGAGCTCCGGCTTCTCATCGACTACCACAACTGCCGCGTATTTCTCCGCGACGGGGACGACCTCGTCCCGGTGGCGTTCCGCGGAGAGCTGATGGCGGCGGAACCCGGCTCGCCCGTCGAGCTGCTCCCCACCGCTTTGGGGCGCGGCATCACGGGGCACGTGGCGGAGACCGGGGAGCCCCTTCTCGTGCATGACGCGGCCCACCACGCGTTCGGTGAGCAGATCGCCGGAACCGTGGAGATCGAAGAGTCGCTGCTTGCCGTCCCGCTGACGTTCGGGTCGCGTGTGATCGGCGTCATCGTCATCTCGAAACTCGGCCTCGACCAGTTCGATGCCGACGATCTGCGTGTGGTCGAGGTTCTTTTGTACGAGGCCCAGCGCCGAGAGGCCGAGAGCGCGAAGGCGCTTCTTGCCTTCGGTCGTGAGGTCGCGGAAGCCAAGGGGATTGCAGAGGTCGCCGAGCGCGTGGTGGACGGCTCGACACGGATCCTCTCGAGCCCCAGCGCTTCGATCTGGCTCCAGGACTCGTCGAGCGGGGATCTCACTCGGCTTGCAGGCGTTCCTGATGATCTGCCGGAGCGGACGCACTTCTCCGCCATCCCGGCGGAGCACCTCGGACCCTGGCTCACCCGGACCGAGCCGTACTTCATCGACGCCTCCGATTACGCAGCGATTGCGTCCCCGCCAGAGGGGACGGACGGTCGCTTCGCGGTCGCTCCGTTCGTCGTCGACGGGCGCTGGGGCGTGATCGCGGCCGCCATCCCGCAGACGACGGTCTACGGAGATCGCGAGCTGGAGCTGCTTGGCGGCATCGCGCGGCAGACCAAGCTCGCGCTCCAGAGCGCGGCGAGCTACGAGACACTCGAGCGCACCTTCCTCTCCACCGTCGAGGCCCTTGCAAACGCTCTCGAGGCGAACGACGAGTACACGTCGACGCACGCACGCTGGATCACCGATCTCGCATTGAAAGTCGGAACGGAGCTCGGGCTCGAGCCGGAGGCGCTCAAGCGCCTAGAGCTGGGCGCTCTGTTCCACGACATCGGCAAGATCGGGATCCCGTCGCGGATCCTCACCAAGACCGGCCCGCTCACCGAAGAAGAGCGTGCAATCGTCGAGACGCACCCTGTCCTCGGCGACCGGATACTCGCGCCGATCGAGCAGCTCGGAGAAGTGCGACGCATCGTCCGCAGCGCTCACGAGCACTACGACGGTGGCGGCTACCCGGATCGCCTTGCCGGCAACGAGATCCCGCTCGAGTCGCGAATCGTCCTGGCGTGCGATGCGTTCCACGCGATGACGACGGACCGCCCGTACCGCAAGACGCTCGGCGTGGAAGAGGCGCGGCGGCGTCTCGTGGAGGCGTCCGGCTCACAGTTCGATCCGCAGATCGTAGACGCGCTCCTGCGCGTCCTCGACGGTTGACGAGGGTCTGATACCGCGCTATCGGACGCGCACTGTGAGCCTGAGGAAGTTGTCCTCGCCAAGCGTCTCGAGGCCAATCTCGTCTGACGTCTGGACGTTCTTGGCGACGAGCTTGTACAGGCCGGCTTTCCTGAACACGAGCGTCCGTGTCGTCCCCGTGTACAGCCGCGATCCGCCGAGAGCGAGCTTGGGCCCGGCCGTCTGCCTGAGCTCGAAATCCATCGGGCAGGAAGCCCGGAGCTTGAGCCGTGTGCCAGGCTTGACGGAGATCGTCGCCGCCGGTCCGAGCGACCTCGACCCAGTCGACCAGACGTGGCAATTGCGGACGACGTGCACGATCGACAATGCGAGCGTGGAAGCCTGAGTTGACGCAATAGCGATGGGAACCATCGTTACGGCAGCGCCGACGAGAAGCACGAGCGCCAACCGTCGCTTCATGTGAGCAGGGTAGCCGAGCGCCGGTGCGCGCTGGGGCGACTGGGCTACGCTACGTCGCGTGCCCGAGCGTTGGACCCGCACAGTCCTGCGCTTTCGCGCCTTCGTCCTCGTCTGCTGGCTCGTGGTGCTGGTCGCGGGCTCGCTCGGTGCCGCAGCGCTGCCTCGGCTTCTCTCCAACTCGTACGCGGTGCCTGGAACCGAGTCCGAGCGTGCCCGGACGCTCCTGGAAGGACAGTTCGGCGAGCAGCCCGAGGGGACGTTCATCGTCGTCTTCGAGGTGACCCGGTCGTCGACAGAGCTCGAAGCAGAACTGAAACGCCGCCTCGTACGCGCCGCGGCTCTGGTTCCGACCGGTCGAGCACGCGAGCTCCGCGACGGCGACAGGATCCTGTACGGGGAGATCGCGACGAATCTCGACCTCTCGCGGGCCAAGGGATATACGGAGACGCTGCGAGAGTCGCTCCGAGCAGAAGGGGGGCCACGCGCTTACGTCACGGGACAGCCGGCCCTCCAACACGACCTCGACCCCGTCGTCCGGCAGGATCTTCGTCGAGCCGAGCTCGTCACAGTACCGATCGCGCTTGCGATCCTCGTCGCGGTCTTCGGGCTCTCGCTCGCCGTCTTCGTTCCCCTGCTCTTCGCCGCCTGCACGATCACGGCCACACTCGGGATCGTCTACCTGATCGCACACACAACCGCGATGACGACATACGCCACGGCGCTCGTCGAGCTCATCGGACTAGGGCTGGCGATCGACTACTCGCTCCTGATCGTCCATCGATTCGAAGAGGAGCTGCCCGTCGACGGATCGAGCGACGATGCAGTGGTTCGCACGATGGCGACCGCCGGTCGTGCGGTTGTCTCCTCCGGGCTTGCTGTCGCGATCGGGCTCGCAGTGCTGCTGCTCGTACCGGTGCCCTTCATCCGATCACTCGGGATCGCCGGGCTCCTCGTTCCCTTGGTTTCGATCGTCGCGGTCTTGACGCTCCAACCTGCTCTGCTCTCGATACTCGGAGAACGGGGTGTGCGGCGACTCGGAGCAGAGAGGAGGCGCGTCAGCACGCCGGAACCCGCCGACGACTTCGAGTCATCCTTCTGGATGCGGCTCGCCCGGGCCATCCTGGGCCACCCTCGAATGCTCCTCGTGCTCGGAGTGCTGGTGTTGGGCGCAGCCTCAGTTCCATTCCTCTCCCTCAGCCTCTCCCCGGGCTCGATCTCGACCCTCCCTGCGACGCCCGAGGCGGTTCAGGGTTTTGGCCGACTTAGTGACGGTGTCGCGCCGGGAGCGGTGACACCGACGCAGATCGTCGTCGATGGGAACGTCTCCGACGGGACTCATGCCCGCGCGGTACGGGGCGCCATCGATCGACTCGCCGACGACCTCTTCCGCGACCCCGAGGTCTTGCTCGTCGCGAGCGGCTCGCGGAAGCCATACGTCGACGAGACCGGCCGCTTTGCCCGCGTCATCGTCGTCGGCAGACACGAGTACGGCGCCGAGCCGTCGCGACAGCTCGTGCGCCGGCTTCGTGATGATCTCGTACCGGGCGCAGGTTTCCCGCCGGGTGTCGCCGTGAGCTCGGGCGGTGTTCCGCCTCAGGGCGTCGATTTCCTCGACCGCGCATACGCGAACCTCCTCTGGATCATCCTCGCGGTGCTCGCGTTGACGTATGTCGTCCTGCTGCGCGCATTTCGCTCGCTTCTGCTCCCGCTCACGGGCGTGTTGCTCAATCTCCTCACGGTCTCCGCTGTGTGCGGACTCCTCGTGCTCGTGTTCCAGTGGGACGTGGGACGCTCGCTTCTCGGCGCCCCGGAGACGTCGGCGATCGAGGCATGGGTCCCATTACTCCTCTTCGCGACGCTCTTCGGGCTTTCGATGGACTACGAGGTGTTTCTCGTTTCCCGGATGCGCGAGGCATGGGACGAAGTGCCTGACAACGGCCGGGCGATCGCCTACGGCCTTGCCCGGTCCGGGCGCGTCGTCACCGCAGCGGCGGCGATCATGATCGTGGCGTTCGCGGGCTTCGTCGCCGGTCGAGTGGTCGGGCTCCAGCAACTGGGGTTCGGTCTCGCACTCGGTGTCCTCCTGGACGCAACCATCGTGCGGATGCTCGTGCTCCCCTCGCTGATGGTCGTCCTCGGCCGCTACACCTGGTGGCTCCCAGCGTCCGTCGCCCGTCTCGTTCGAGTCGAGCCGTCGCCACTTCGCCCATGACGCCCGGAAGGGCGCCTTTCGGCGCCCTTCCGGAGGAGGGCAGAGAGTCGCTCTCCTACTTCACGACCTTGATCGCCAGCCGGATGGCCGGGATGTCGTAGCCGGCTGCAAGACCCGGAGCATCCCGCGCGAACCCGAGCAGCGGCACCATGCCGAGCTGCGAGTACGGATATGCCGGCTGCTGCGTGTAGAGCAGCGGATACAGGTCGATGAGGTGCGTGCCCGGCTCGCCGGTCGCGAACAGCTGGACGCGGACGTAGCCGTTGCTGTTGAACCCGCAGGCGTAGCCGATGTAGCTGTTGTCGTACGTCACGGCCAGCGTGTTGTCGAGCTGCGTCCAGCCGACGCCCTTGAGCTCGACGTAGAACGGCTGGCCCGCCTTGACCACCTTCGGAGCGCGGACGAAGCTCCGCTTCACGAAGTACGGCACCTGCGCCATGATCTTGCCGGCCTGGACGACCTGGATCGCATGCCAGCCGCCGAGCCCGTCGGGGATGGTGACGGGGGACCGAAGCGAGCCGTCCGCCGCCGCAGTAGCCCTGCCGAGCGGTTGAGACGTGAACTTCCAGCACTGCCCGGTGCAGTTCACCCGATTGCCGACGACCGACGTCCAGAGGAGGTCGACCGGTGCGCTCGGGGTGAGCCCCGTGGCGGACACGTTCACCTTCGAGAGGATCGTCCCCTTGTCGGAGTCGATCGCGACACGGGCCGTCGAGTCCTTCGCGACATCCGCGTCGATCACGGTCGTCCTCGCGCTGATCGTCGGCCGAACCGATACGGCCTGCTCGAGGTACGTCGCCGGAGCGCCGGCGTCCTTGGTGATCGTGAACATCCGGCGATGGCCGTCGGTCCACGGAACCGGCGACTGCTCCATGTTGAGATACGGGACGGTGTGGCTGGAGCCGGCGTACTCGATCCAGTGTGGCCCAACATTCCCAGCCGCACGAATCTTGAAGGTCGTGACGCCTCGGGTCGTGTTCGCAGACACGGAACCCGCGAAGTGGTTGTCGTAGAGAACGGCCCCGACGCTTTCGTACGTTGGCGAGCCCATCCCGACGACGGTGACCGTGATCGGCGTGCCGACCGGCCCCCGCTTCGGTGAGATCGTCACCGTGCGCTCGACCAGGAAACCGCCCTTGGCCACCTGGACTCCGTCCACGACGGCGTAGATGTCGTGAATTCCACCGAAGTCCTTCGGCGCCTTGAACGAAGAGCTGAACGCACCGCTCCCATCCGTCTTCGCCGTGGCCAGCACCACGCCGATCTTGTCGACCTTGCGGCCGAGGTAGTCGACGCTGTCGGGCTTCGGGTCGAGGATGTAGCGGATGTTCGCGGTCATCCACACGATCGTCACGTCCTTGCTCGCCGGCAGCGCCGTGCCCGCGAGAGTGACGTTCGTGCCGGCAACGGCGACGTCCGGTGTCGTCTTGAGCGTCTTCATGTTCTCCGATGGCTTCCCAGGATCGGTGATGGCACCTGGGATCGGCGGTGTGCCGGGAACCACCGGTGCCGGGACCGCGGTCGGGTCTGCAGCAGCCACCGATTGGAGCACCAGCACCGTCGCGATGGCTACAACCAGGGTGACGGTGCGCCTCCTTCGCGTGGACATGCGTGTCTTGCCGATCATCTCTCTGCCCTCGCTTCCGTCACCGCCGCTTCTTGGCGGCGGTCGGGTTGATCGTCATCTGGTAGTCGTAGAGCCCGAACTTGTTCGCCTCCGTCTTGAAGACGATGCGGGCGTTGATCGAGCCCAGTGGGTAGTCCGCCGGGACGATCCATGCCGAGGTCCAGAACCAGACCCGGTTCGTCGAAGATCCGTGAGCGCCCCAGTTCAGCTTCAGGTTTGGTGAGCCGGGGAGCTTGACGTACGCGTACTTGACGTTCTCGGTCGATAGAACGGCACCCGTGTCGGCCTCGCTCCCCCAGATTCGGAAGACGACCTGCTCTCCGCGCTGGAAGACGTTGGTCTGCGTACAGCCGATGGGTCGTGGCTTCGCCCCCACGGGGCGTGTCCCGTTGACCGTGTCGACGTACAGGAACACGTTCAGCTTCTCGGGAACCTGAGCGAATGCCGGGGCCGCCACCGCACCAAGCGCGGCGACGATGCCGAACAACAGGAACAGTCGTCTCATGGATGGCCTCCGAACTCGAGCGTTGATGAGGAATCGGGTCATGGCTCAGGCCTTCGTCACGTTGAGCTGAGAGGTCAGGACGGGGATCTGTACGAAGCTGCCGTACTGATCCGCCTTCGTCCTGAGAAGTACCTTGAACTGGACGATCCCGAGCGGATAGTCGGCAGGAACGGTCCAGGTTGCCTTCCAGAGCCAAGCTGGAAGGACCTTCGCCTTCGACGGTGTGTACGTCAGCTTGACGTTCGGCTGGCCGGGGAGCTTCACGTAGAAGTACCTCGTGTCGTCACCCGTGAGGATCTTCCCTGTCTTCGTTTGACCTGCGAACGCGCGAAACTCGACTGTCGACCCTCGCGCGAAGTAGTTGGAGAGCGCACCCGAACTCGTCGAGGTCTGCGTCGATACGAAGTACTGCACGACCGTCGGAGACGGGAACGGGATCTCGGTAGGTGTCTGCGCACCGCCGACGGCGGTCACGACAACGGCCGTGACCCCGACTGCCAGGATCAGAATGATTCGTCTCATTGGTTCCTCCCTTGCGGCGTGTTTCTCATCGCGTCAGACGGTGAGCTTTCCGGTGAACTTGATCGAGAAGGTGCCCTGGCCCCGGTCGTAGACGCCGGTGAACTTGAGCGTGCCCTTCGCCGTCTTGAAGGCCTTCGTGCCCTTCAGCACCTTGGCCCGGCCGGAGACGCTGAAGACTTGTCCTTCCTCGTCACCGCAACCGCTCGCTCCGGGCAGCACTAGGAAGTTGATGTTGCCCTTAGTTCCAGTCATGGATCCGGGGCCCGTGAACGGCACGCAGGGCTGTTGCGTCGAGTCTCCCTTGCCCTTCCCGGTGATCTTGCCCTTGCCGATGGGCGTCCCCGTGCCGACCCCGTTGGCGGCGATGTCCGCAATGCCATCGGTGATCTTCACGGTGGCGGTCCCGGCGTACTTCGCCGTGAACGGCACGATCTTCGCGTTGCCGGACTCCGTGCCGGCCCAAGCGGTGCCAACGAGGACTGCGGCAGCGGCGACTCCGAGCGCTACCACCCCGGCTCGTAGGAACTTCCTCTTCACAGCGGCTCCTTTCGGGATCCTTCGTTCGTCATGCACCGGATGCTCGCGTGGTCCCGGGTGCGCCGCATCCGAGATGCCGCCTACTGGCAGTACGCAGAAACCCGCAGTCAGGCTCGGCTGTTGCGGGCTCGGTCGAGCCGGACTAGGCGCCCGCGGCCTCGGCCTTGCGCAGACCGAGGAATGCCCACGTCCAGAAGGCGACTCCCAGCCCGATCGCGAGCGCGAACGCGCCGAGAACATGCGGCGCATCGCCGGCGACGAACCCGCGTCCGGTCTCGAGCAGGTACGTGACCGGATTCACTGACGCGACCCCTTCGATCCATCCCTCCAGCAGCTTCTGCGGAACGTAGACCGGGGCGAAGAAGAGCACGAGGAAGACGGGCATCTGCATCAGCGGAGCCGCCTGAATCGTGCGAAAACGCATCGCGATCCCACCCGCCCAGAAGAAGCCGCAGAAGTTGACGAGCGCGGCGAGGACGAAAAGGCCGAAGAGGTCGACCGCGTCGCCGCCGATGTTCATCCCCACGACCAGCGCGAGCACGGTGAGAACCACCGCGACTACCAGCCAGCGGCACATTGCGGCGAGCGCATAGCCGAGGACGATCCCGCTTCGGTGTGGCGCCGCGAGGAGCAGCCGCTTCGCGAACCCGCCCTCGAAGTCTCGCGCCAACCCGAACCCGGTGAACACGCCGCTGAAGGCGGCCGATTGGAGCAGCACGAAGACGAACTGGAACGCGGTGTAACCGGGCTCGTAGTCGAATCCTGGAATCTCGTTCAGCTGCGAGAGACCGCCCGCGAATGCCGTGAAGAAGAACAGCGGAAACAGCATCGTCGGCAAGAGGATCTGTGGATTCGTGAGTGCGTTCTTGAGTGTCCGCCAGGCCACCCCCGAGATCACGTCCCACATCCTCACGGGCTCACGTCCTCGTCATCCGCGTTCGCAGAGCCCGCGAGGCGAGCATGAGGGAGACGAGACCGAGCACGATCACGAACCCGAACCCGAGCGCAAGCGCCTGCGGATCCCAGCCGGTGATGATCAGGCTCCGGACACACTCGATCATGTACGAGACGGGATTGAGCGTCGCCGCGATTCGGAACCATTCGACGCCGATCAGGTTTCGCGGCGTGTTCATCGAGGAGATGAAAAGGAAGACGAAGAGGACCGGGAAGAGCGCCTGGATCGTCTCGCCCGAGCCCGTTCGAAACGCGAGCCATGCACCGAGGGCGCCGAACGACAGGGACACGATCGCCCCGTAAACGAGGAGCACGGCAATCCCCGCGGGCCCGGACTCGAACCGCACGCCGGCCGAGAGGCCGACGACGAGGTAGAAGATCACCTGGACGATCCCGAGGACGACAACCCCTGCAAGCTGGCCTGTGAGCAGCGCCCAGTCGCGAAGCGCCGTCAATGACAGGCGGTTGATGAAGCCGGTCTGGACGTCACGCGCGAGATCCGTGCCAGCGTTCATCGTCGAGAAGAGCGCGCCCTGGATGAACGGAACCGCGAGCGCGAAGGCGAGGAACGACGTCGTCGGGAAGCCCGGCAGCTCGGTGGACGAGCGCAGCCCGCCGGCGTTCACCGCCATCAGCGCGATCGGAAAGATCAGCGGCGGGATGACACTCGCCGGCTGGCGCGACGTGCGGAGTACCGACCGCCGCGCGATGGCCCCCACCTGAGGCCACGTACTCACCGTCGCCGCTTCTCCGGCTGCGCGGTTTCGGCCTCTTCTGCGGCGCCTTCGAGGGTGCGGCCCGTCTTGGCGAGGAAGACGTCGTCGAGAGTCGGTGCGCGCAGCTCGAGGTCTGCCACGTCGACACCGTTCTGATCGACCGCCCGCACGATGTCGGTCAGCCCGAGCCCGTCCCTGAGGCGCACCGCGACATCCCGGCTCGACGCGAGCGGCTCGCCGAACTGCGCGAGAAACTCGGCGATCCGAGGCCGGTCCTCTTCACGATGTGGGATCGCGTGCACGCTCGGCCGCCCGATCTCCGCCTTTAGCTCCGCAGGCGTGCCCTCGGCGACGATCTTCCCCTGGTCGATGATCCCGACGCGGTCGGCGAGAACGTCGGCCTCCTCGAGGTACTGGGTGGTGAGGAAGACGGTCACGCGGTCCTCTCTCCGCAGGAGCGAGACCTCTTCCCAGAGCGCTGTTCGGCTCTGCGGGTCAAGGCCGGTCGTCGGCTCGTCGAGAAACAGGATCCGCGGGCTGTGGATGAGCGCGAGCGCCAGATCGAGGCGCCGCTTCATGCCCCCCGAGTAGCCGGATACCTTCCGGTCGGCGGCGTCGGCACTCCCTGGAGCGTGGCCTGGAGCCGCAGGTGATCTCGGCCGGTCAAGAGCGGGTCGAGCGCCGCCTCCTGCAGGGCGACTCCGATCAGCCCGCGCACCTTGGGCCCGTCCTTGACGACGTCGTAGCCTCCGACTCGTGCGGTTCCCGAAGTCGGCGGCAGAAGCGTCGTCAGGACGTGGACGGTCGTCGACTTCCCTGCGCCGT
>JAERMP010000070.1 GCA_016844515.1 Thermoleophilia bacterium
GACCATCGAGGCACTCAAGGGCATCTCGATCGACGTGCGCGACGGCGAGATCGTGACGCTCATCGGCGCGAACGGCGCCGGGAAGTCGACGACGCTCCGCTCGATCAACGGGCTCAATCACCCGAGCACGGGATCGATCCGATTCATGGGCGAGGACATTACGAGCAAGCCCGCGCACGAAATCGTCCGAATGGGCATCTCGCAGTCACCCGAGGGCCGAAAGCTCTTCTCACGCATGACCGTAGTCGAGAACCTCGAGATGGGAGCTTTTCAACGGAATGACCGGACGGAGATCAAAGAGGACATGGACCATGTGTTCACGCTCTTCCCGCGCCTCGCGGAGCGCAGGTCTCAGAAGGCCGGGACGCTGTCCGGCGGCGAGCAGCAGATGTGCGCCATCGGGCGCGCGATGATGGCGCGGCCGCGCCTGCTGATGCTCGACGAGCCGTCCATGGGGCTCGCGCCGATCTTCGTCGACCGGATCTTCGAGACGATCGTGGAGATCAACAAGGAGGGAACACCGATCCTCCTCGTCGAGCAGAACGCGCTCATGGCGCTCGACGTCGCCAACCGCGGCTACGTGATGCAGACGGGCCGCATCGTGCTGGAAGGCCCGGCGAGCGACCTCAAGACGAACGACGAAGTCCGCAAGACCTATCTCGGCGAGGGCTAGGCTCTGCCCTGTACAGACCGGAATCCGCTCACGCAGATTCCGGCCGCTGGTCGATGCTGGGGGAACCTCCCGGTTCCCCTAGACCCCTTCCCCTGGTCCGCTTCGCGGACAAGACGCTTCGCGTCTTCCCTGAAGGCGGCCGCTCCGCGGCCGCCTTGCTCGTGTCCCCATCAACCCACTAGTAGCGGGGCGTAGGGCGGGGCGAGCAGGACTCCAACGCGGGCGCGCCCACCAGCAACTCCGTGCGCCATCTCGAGCGCGCTCGCGATCGAGTGGCTCGGAATGAACCCGAGGACGCGCGCCGCTATCGCGTCACGGCAGCCTGCGATGACCACGCGGCCGAGGTGGGAGAGCACGGGTGTGCAGCCGGCCCAGTCGGCGTAGGGGAGGAGCGGGTGGCACGCCTTGCCGGCTCGGTAGGCGGAGAGCGCCTTCGCGTCCGCAGCCGCACCAGTCTCCGCTGCGGCGAGCTCAGCAGTATCGAGCGCGGTCCGAAGAGCGTTGAACATCGCGACATACGGCGCCTGGCTGCCATGCGCGAACGCACGCGTGAGCGGGTGGCACAGGATCACGGTCCCGTCGGGTCGCACGGGGAGCTCGCCTCGATGCAGGCGTAGAGCCAGCCCGAGCGCGACCGCCGCCGCGGTGATCGGATTGACCGCCTCGCGCGGGAGGTGTGGCCCGATCCAGGGTGCGCCGACGATCAGCACGTCGAGTGGCTTGTCGATCCTCGCGCCGCGCAGCTCGACACCTCGAACGAGGGCCTCGCTGTGAGCGATCGACGGCAGCCCGCCGAACGCGGCGGTCGCGGTGAGGCGGTGACCTCGGCTCGCAAGGACCTCGCGTCGGATGAATGCAGGCAGCCGCGAGAACACCGCTCGGAGCGGAGAGTGTGCCACCCGATCCCCGGCGAAGACATCGTGCGGGTAACCGCTCAGCGCCCCGGTGAGCCGCGGGAGATCCAGCACAAGCGACACGCCGATCAGTGAAATGTCGCGTGCGAGCGCTGCCTCGAGATCAAGACCGCGGCTCCAACCAGCGCTTCCCGCCGCCTCGAGGAGTGAGCTACCGGCTGTTGCAGCGCGGACGGTGGCGGCATCGCAGCACGCGACGAGCGCACCCGGGCCGCCGTGCAGGACCGTCTCGGCCGCACTGACGACGACGACGAGATCGGTCTCGACGAGCGCGGGGTGAATGCGGGCGGTATCGGAGATCGGGACTAGCCCGTCGTCGGCCGCGTCGTGCACCAGGACGCTGCCACGAAACGCGCGCGCCTGAGGTGGCGGCAGCAGGCGTCCGAGCTCACGCTGGCCGAGCCGGCGACCGAGCCCGCCGGCGACGAGGATCGTCTGCCGCTCGTTCCGCATGCCACATAGCTCGAGTGCCCTCATTGTTGCCGCGAGCGCTTCCTGACGAGGATCTTGTGGTGCGCTGGGAAGGGGCAAGGCCGTTGGCTCGACGAGGATCGTCGCCCGACCTCCGCGCGGTGCAATCGACTCGAGAGACGGTCCGGAAAGAGGGAATCGCAGGGCGTCGCGAACTGCGGCGCCCGTATCGACGATCCGCGCGGACGGAGGCGGCGGACGAATGATGACGTCCTCGTCGCCGACGGGAACGACGACGACGCGCGAGCCCGAGAGAAGCGGTACGCGACGCATGTATGTATCCAAGCGCAAGACCGGAATCCGCTGATGCGCGGATTCCGGTCGCGCCAAGATCCTGAGTCCCAAGACGCTGACGGGAGAGGAGCTCCAGCTCGACGACGCGCCCGTGCAGGACGCGGAGCTGTTCCTCGTCGACGGAAACAACCTCGCCTACCGCGGTTTCTTCGCGCTCCCGGAGGAGCTGCAGACGACGGACGGCCAGCCGACGAACGCGTTGCTCGGGTTCACGAACATGCTGTTCAAGCTCCTCGCGGACTACCGACCGCGCGGTGTCGCAGTCGCCTGGGATACGAAGCCTGTGCATCGAAAGGAGATCGACGCCGAGTACAAGGCCGAGCGCAGGCCGATGCCCGACCTCCTGCGCGAGCAGTTCCCACACTTCCGGCCGATCGTCGAGGCGTTCGGGTATCGGAACCTCGAGTTCGAAGGCTGGGAGGCGGACGACGTCATCGCGACGCTCGCGACGCGGGCCGACGAGGCCGCGATCTCCACGTGCGTCGTCTCGACCGACCGCGACGCGTTCCAACTCGTCTCCGAGAACGTCTGCCTGATGATGACCCCGCGTGGTGTCGCCGACGTCCAGGTCTACACGCCCGAGCGCGTCGAGCTGCGGTACGGCGTTCGTCCCGACCAAGTTCCCGACTTCATCGGGCTCAAGGGCGATACGAGCGACAACATCCCGGGCGTCCCCGGCATCGGCGACAAGACCGCAGGCCAGCTGATCGCGCAGTACGGCTCGCTCGAGAAAGTTCTGGAGCACGCCTCCGAGCTGTCGCCCGCGCGCTCGAAGGCGATCCGAGAGAACGCCGACCAGGCGAGGGCCTCCAAGCTCCTCGCGACCATGCGGCGAGACCTCTCACTCGACGTCGACGTCAACGACCTCGTCTCGCGACCGCCCGACCGCTCGCAGCTCAAGGAGATCTTCCGTCGCTTCGAGTTTCGGGCGCTCCTCGGGAGGGTCGACACGCTCGATGAGGCGCTTCCGGCTGCGGAACGGCCTCGAACGGAGTCGCAGGCAGTGCGGTGGCGGGAGGGGGTTCTCGGCGGTCTCCGCGGCCGCGTCGGTCTTGCGGCGGCAGGAGATCGCGTCGCGGTTGCCACGGACAGCGAGGTCGTCGTCGCCGACGGCCCAAGTAACAGACTGTTACAAGGCCGGGATCTCGCGCTCGTCGCCCACGATGCGAAACCTTTGCGACTCGGCGCGCCCGTCGCCGACGACACGCTGATCGCCGCTTACCTGATCGACCCGGGGCGGGCCGAGTACTCACTCGACGACCTGATGGCGGAGTACGGGGTCGAGCTCGAACCGGATCCCCCCGCCGAGGAGGAGACTGCGTCTCTCGTCCGTCATGCCGAGGCGGCTCGCCGACTTGCCGAGCCGCTCGCCGCCAAGGTCGCCGAGCGAGGCTCCGAGCGCCTGTACCGGGATATCGAGCTACCGCTGACGGTCGTGCTCGGTGCGATGGAAGACGCGGGCGTGCGCATCGACACGTACCGCATGGGCGAGATCACTGCGCGGTTGAACGACCGGATCGAGGAGCTCCAGGCCGGCGCGTATGAGCTCGCGGGCGAGGAGTTCGTGCTCGGTTCCCCGCAGCAGCTCGGGCGGATCCTGTTCGAGAAGCTCGAGCTGACACCCGGACGCAAGGGGAAGACCGGATACTCGACGGACAGCAAGGTGCTGCGCGCGATCCGCGCCGACCACGAGATCGTCCCGGTGATCGAGGAGTGGCGTGAGCTCACGAAGCTCGTGAACACCTACCTCGGCCCGCTCCCGACGCTTCTCGGCGAGGACCTGCGCCTCCACACGACGATCAACCAGACCGTCGCGGCGACCGGCCGCCTCTCGACCTCGAATCCGAACCTGCAGGCGATCCCTATTCGGACGGAGCTCGGCCGCGAAATTCGTTCGGCTTTCGTCGCCGAGCCCGGGCACCGCCTAGTCTCGGCCGACTACTCCCAGATCGAGCTGCGGATCCTGGCGCACGTCTCGGGCGAGCCGAGGCTGCGGGAGGCGTTCCAGCGCGGCGAGGACATTCACACGGCGACCGCGGCCGAAGTGCTCGGCAAGGATCCCGCGACGCTGACGAAGGACGAGCGCAACGTCGCCAAGATGATCAACTTCGGGATCGTGTACGGAATCTCGGCCTTCGGTCTCTCGGAGAACCTCGACATCCCGAAGGAGCAGGCCCAGACCTACATCGACACGTACCTCTCCCGCTTCCCGCTCGTGCAGGCGTTCATCGCGCGCACGATCGCGCAGGCCGGAGAGGACGGCTTCGCGACGAGCCTGCTCGGGCGGCGTCGCCCCGTCCCCGAGCTGCGCGCCTCGAACCGCCAGACGCGGGGCTTCGGGGAGCGCATCGCCGTCAACTTCGTCATGCAAGGCTCGAACGCGGACATCATCAAGGTCGCGATGGTCGCGATTCACAGACGGCTTCGGGAGGAGGGGAGAGGAGCCCGCCTCGTCCTCCAGGTACACGACGAGCTCCTGCTAGAGGTGCCCGAGACAGAGGTCTCGGCGATCCGCAACCTCGTGCGCGAGGAGATGGTCGGTGCGTACCCGCTCGACCCAGCGCTCGCGGTCGACATCGGGGTCGGCGACGACTGGGCCGAGGCCAAGCGCTAGCGCCTCGTCCTCGGGGCGGGCACGGCTGAAGAGGCTGGAATTCGCAGGAACCTGGCTATACTCCGCGCTCCGATGGCCAACGACATCGCAGAGAAGCCTGCAGTAACCGAAGACGGAGTCTGGATAACAGGCCCCGACGGGGAGCTCATCCCCGACTACGAATCCTCGTTCCCCGAGATCAACGAGGGCGAGGTTGTCCACGGCACGGTCGTTCGGGTCGACAAGGACGAGGTGCTCGTCGACATCGGCTACAAGTCCGAAGGGGTCATCCCGGTCGCCGAGCTGACGATTCGCCGCTCGGTCAACCCTGCCGACGAGGTTTCCGTCGGCGAAGAGATCGATGCGCTCGTCCTGACGAAGGAAGACGCGGAAGGGCGGCTCATCCTCTCGAAGAAGCGAGCCCGCTTCGAGTTGGCATGGAAGCGCATCGAGGCCGCCGCCGAGTCGGGCGAACCGGTCATCGGCAAGACGATCGAGGTCGTCAAGGGCGGTCTCATCCTCGACCTCGGCGTGCGCGGCTTCCTGCCTGCGTCGCTCGTCGACATTCGCCGCGTTCAGGATCTCGACGAGTTCCTCGGCACCGAGCTGCGCTGCAAGGTCATCGAGCTCAATCGCTCGCGCAACAACGTCGTCCTCTCGCGCCGCGCCGTGCTCGAGGACGAGCGCAAGGAGATGCGCCAAGCGATCCTCGATCGACTCAATCCGGGTGACGTGATCGAAGGGCAGATCTCCAACATCGTCGACTTCGGTGCGTTCGTCGATCTCGACGGCATGGACGGGCTGATCCACATCTCCGAGCTCTCGTGGAGCCACGTGAACCATCCGTCCGAGGTACTCGAGATCGGGCAGACCGTCAGGGTGAAGGTGCTCGACATCGACCGCGACCGCCAGCGCATCTCACTCGGCTTGAAGCAGACTCAGACCGACCCCTGGCAGCAGGTGCTCGACTCGTACGGCGAGGACGACGTCGTCGAAGGCCGGGTGGCGAAGGTCGTCACATTCGGCGCTTTCGTCGAGATCCTCCCCGGCGTCGAGGGGCTCGTGCACATCTCCGAGCTCGCAGCGCACCACGTCGAGAATCCGCGCGAGGTCGTGGCACAGGGCCAGGCGGTCAACGTTCGCATACTCGAGATCGACGGGGAGCGCAGGCGGCTCTCCCTCTCGCTGAAGCGCGTCGAGGAGGGCGAGCAGCCCGTCCCGCGCGCGGATGGGGCCGAGTCGGTGCACATGACGCCCAACCTGATCCTGTCCGAGGAGGCGTTCCCGGCCGGCGGCACTTCTCCCGAGTTCGCCGACGACTCCGTCGCCGAGATCGAGTTGGGCGACGCGGAGGACGCCGAACTCACGCCTGACACCGAGCTGATGCTCGAAGCCGAGGCCGAGCTCGTGTCCGAGGCTGAAACCGAGGTCGAGCTGGCGCCCGAGACCGAAGCCGAGACCGAGCTGATGCCCGAGCCTGAAGCCGAGGTCGAGCTGATGCCCGAGGCCGAAACCGAGATCGAGTTGGTGCCTGAGGCCGAGCTGATGCCCGAGGCCGAGGCCGAAGTGGAGGCCGAGGCTGAGCCCGAGGCTGACGACGCAGAGATGTCCGAGGAGCCGGCCCTCGAGGTCGTCTCCGAGCAAGCCGAGTCCGACTAGAACCCCGCCTTGAGCCGCCCCCTCGCGGTTGCGATCACCGGTGGGATCGGCGCCGGGAAGTCGACGGCACTCGAGTGCTTTCGTCGTCATGGCGCGGCGACCGTGTCGAGCGACGAGATCGTCCACCATCTGCTCGCGACGGATCCGGATGTGAGGTGTGCTCTCGTCGAGCGGCTGGGCGAGGAGATCCTCGGCGCGGACGACACGCCAGACCGCGAGCGGATCGCAGTACGCGTTTTCAAGGATCGAGATGCGCTCGACTTCCTCGAAAAGCTCCTGCACCCGCTCGTGTCGCGTGAATACATGGCGTGGCGCGAGCAGCTCGGCGCTCTCACCGATCCTCCCGCTGTCTGTGTGACGGAGGTTCCGCTGCTCTTCGAGGTGGGCGCGGAAGAGCGCTTCGACAAGGTGGTGGTCATCACGGCGCCAACGAAGCTGCGAGAAGCGCGCCGCGGGGGCCGCAAGGACGATCGCGAGGACAGGCTGATCCCCGATCGCGAGAAGGTGAAGCGCGCCGACTTCTCCTACGTCAACACGGGAACGCCGGACGAGCTCGACACCTGGGTGGCAGAGGTCATGGCTACCCTGGCCCAGAACGTCCCCGATATCGCCAAGTAACAGACTGTTACTTGGTCGGGGGGCAAAGCCCGTGAGGTACCTGATCGCACTTCTCGTCGCTGTGCTCGGCGTTGCCGGGGTGGCCGCCTGGGTTCACGAGTCCGAGCCCGACTGGTACCTACGGACGCGTTACCCGCTCGAGTACGCCCACATCGTCCGCGGCCACGCGAAGAACTACGATCTCGATCCCGCACTCCTCGCTGCGGTGATCTACGCCGAGAGCCGGTTCGATCCGAACGCGCGCTCCGAGGCGGGCGCCGTCGGCCTGATGCAGCTCCTTCCGGAGACGGCGAAGGGCATCGCGCTGCGGACGGGAGGCGACCGTTTCGTCGTGGCCGATCTCCGCGACCCGGAGATCAACGTCCGTTACGGGTCGTGGTATCTCGACCACCTGCTCGACCGCTACTCCGATACGGAGCTGGCGCTTGCCGCGTACCAAGCCGGCCAGGGCAATGTCGATCGCTGGCGGCGCGAAGGGCTCGGAATCGCATTTCCCGAGACCCGGTCGTATGTCGACGAGGTCGAGCGCGTCAGGCGCGTGTACGCGAAGGCGTACCCCGTCGAGCTCGGCCTCCGATAGCGTCGCGGAGGAGATCGAGAACGAGCTCGACCGGAGGGAGCTCCTCGCCTGAAGCCCGCTGGAGCGCCAGCCCGTTCAGGACGAGGTTGACGAAGAGCCCGACCTGCTTCGATTCGAGATCGTCGCGGAACTCGCCGGTCCGCTGCGCTTCCTCGATGCGCGCCCTGTTGGCTGGGGCGGCATCCTTTTGGCGGTCCTCGATGCGCGCGCGGAAGTCCGGGTCGTTGCGCACACGCCGGAACAGCTCGAGGTAGACCGAGAGCCAGGCCGGGTCGAGCTCGACGACCTCGCGGACGACCCCGCTCAGGCCCTCGTTCACCCACAGGTCCGACATGCGCGCACTGTCTCGCACGGCGAGCTCGATGAAGAGCTCTTCCTTGGACGGGAAGTAGTTGAAGATGGCGCCACGGGAGAGACCGATGGCCTGCTCGAGACGAACAACGGTCGCGCGCTCGTACCCGTGCTCGGCGAAGGAGCGACGAGCGCCCGCGAGGATCTGCTCCCGGCGTTCGACTCTGCGCTCTTCGGAGATCTTCGGCATCTGACCAAGTCGTACTTTACAAAACCGTACGGACGTTTTATATTACTGAGCCATGGAGACCGCTGAGCTGATGCCAGTCAGGAAGAGCGCGGTTGGTGCGCTCGTCCTCGCCGAGACCATCTCGGTCCTCGGCACGCGCATGACGTATCTCGCGCTTCCATGGTTCGTGCTCGTCACGACGGGATCGCCCGGAAAGATGTCGCTCGTCCTCGCCGCGGAGATCCTGCCGATGGCGATCCTCGGCATCCCGAGCGGTACCGTCGTCCAGCGGCTCGGCTCGCGGACGACCATGCTCATCGCCGATTTCGCTCGAGCGCCGATCCTCGCATCGATCCCGCTCTTGTACTCGGCGGGAGTTCTCAGCTTCGGTCTCCTGATCGGGATCGTCGCGCTGCTCGGCTGCTTCATGCCGCCGTACTTCGCGTCGCAGCGGACGATCCTCCCGGAGCTCGTCGGCGAGGACGAGCGGCGCATGTCGCAGGCGAACAGCTCGATCGAGGGCGGCACGGCGCTTGCGGCGCTCATCGGGCCAGCCCTCGCAGGCGCGCTCATCCCGTTCATCGGCGCACCGAACGTCCTCTATGTCGACGCGGCGACGTACCTCGTCGCGTTCCTGCTGATCCTGGCCTTCGTGCCACGGCGAAAGCCCGTGACCGCGGCGGTGCAGCACGGAGTCCTGGCCGGCCTTCGCTTCCTCCTCGAAGACAAGCTTCTTGCGCCGATGGCCGCGACGGTGGTCGTCTTCGGTTTCCTCAGCGCCGGCATGTCGGCCGGGCTCCCCGTGTACGCATTCGATGAATTCGACGGAAGCTCGTGGATCGCTGGACTCTTCTACACGGCTCTCGGGGCAGGGGCGCTCGTCGGCAGCCTCGTTGCGGTCGTCGCGGTGCGCAAGGTGGCCCCCCTTCGCCTCGCAGCGTTCGGGATCCTCGCCTTCGCCGTACCGCTCTGGGTGCTGCCCTTCCTGCCTCCGTGGCCGGTCGTGTTCATCGCGCTGTTCACGGCCACGCTCTTCACGCCGCTCGTGAACGGCCCGACCATCGCGGTGCTTACCACACGGACGCCGGAAGACCTCCGCGCCAAGGTCATGGCTGCCGTGATCACCATGAATACCCTCGCTGCCCCACTCGGCTTCCTTATCGCAGGCCAGGTGTTGGAGCAATGGGGCGTGGTTCCGCTCTTTACGGCCGTCGTCCTCGGCATCACAGGGATGGCGATCGTGTTCGCAGTCATCGTCCTTCGCCACCGCGAGGACGCGATGATGCCCGAGCCGGCCGCGACCTGACCTCGGGTTCGGCGCGGCTACGCTAGCCGCATGCGGCAGTTTCGCTCTTCTGACCTCTATGCGCCCATGGGCGACCAGCCGCGCGCGATCGAAGAGATCGCCACCTCGGTCGCCGACGGCAACCGCTTTCAGACCATCCTCGGCGCGACCGGCACCGGCAAGACGGCGACGATGGCGTGGACGATCGAGAAGCTCCAGCGGCCTGCGCTCGTCATCGCGCACAACAAGACGCTCGCCGCACAGCTCTGCAACGAGTTCCGCGAGTTCTTCCCCGAGAACGCGGTCGAGTACTTCGTCTCCTACTACGACTACTTCCAGCCCGAGGCCTACATCCCGCAGGCCGATCTCTACATCGAGAAGGACTCGTCCCAAAACGACGACATCGCGCGGCTTCGACTTTCCGCCACGTCTTCGCTTTTGACCCGGCGCGACGTCGTGGTCGTCGCCTCGGTCTCCTGCATCTACGGCCTCGGCTCGCCGGAGGAATGGCGCGAGCGCGTTCTCATGCTCGAAGTGGGGGAGGAGCACGACCGCGACGAGGTGCTCCGCAAGCTGATCGAGAGCCAGTACGTTCGCAACGACACGGTGCTTGGGCGCGGGCGCTTCCGGGTCAAGGGCGACCTCGTCGAGATTCAGCCCGCGAACGTCGAGACCGCCTACCGGGTCTCGTTCTTCGGCGACACGGTCGAGCAGATGACCCACTTCGACCCGCTGACGGGCGAGGTCTACTCCCGGCTGGACAACCTCGTCATCTGGCCGGCCACCGAGTACGTCACCTCGAAGCCGACGGTCGAGCGCGCTGTCGACGAGCTCCGTGCGGAGCTCGAGCAGCAGGTCGCGAAGTTCGAGACCGAGGGCCGGATGCTCGAAGCCCACCGGATCCGCCAGCGCACGGAGTACGACCTCGAGATGATGAAGGAGCTCGGCTTCTGCTCCGGCATCGAGAACTACTCGCGGGCGCTCGAGGGCCGCCCGGTCGGCTCGCATCCGTTCACGCTGATCGACTACTTCCCCGACGACTTCGTGTGCTTCGTCGACGAGTCCCACCAGACCGTCCCGCAGCTCGGCGGGATGTACGAGGGCGACCGCTCGCGCAAGCAGACGCTCATCGACTACGGCTTTCGCCTTCCCTCGGCCCTCGACAACCGGCCGCTGCGCTTCGACGAGTTCCTGGGGAAGGTAGATCAGCTCGTCTTCGTCTCGGCGACGCCCGGCGCCTTCGAGCTCTCGCGCTCGAAGGTGATCGCGGAGCAGCTCATCCGCCCGACCGGCGTCGTCGATCCCGAGATCGAGCTGCGCCCCACGAAGAACCAGATCGACGACCTCCTAAACGAGATTCGGCGTCGCGAGGAGGTCGGCGAGCGCACCCTCGTCACGACTCTGACGAAGAAGATGTCCGAGGACTTGACCGACTACCTACTCGAGGCGGGCGTCCGAGCGCGCTATCTCCACTCCGAGATCAACACGCTCGACCGGATCGCGATCATCCGCGAGCTTCGCCTCGGCGATTACGACGTCCTTGTCGGCGTCAACCTCCTGCGCGAGGGGCTCGATCTTCCCGAAGTCTCGCTCGTCGCCGTTCTCGACGCCGACAAAGAAGGGTTCCTGCGCGGCAAGACCGCGCTCATCCAGACGACCGGGCGCGCGGCGCGGAACACTGCCGGGAGGGTCATCCTCTACGGGGACAAGCGCACCGAGGCGATCATCGGGGCGATGGAGGAGACGAACCGGCGGCGTGCCTACCAGGTCGCGTACAACGAGGAGCACGGGATCACGCCCCAGACGATCGTCAAGGGCGTCTCGGACATCTCGGATCTCCTCTCGCTCGAGTCCCCGCACGTCCCCTCCTCGCGCCGTCGGCGACGCGGGATGGCCGAGGTCGAGGGGATGTCGCGCGAGGATCTCGAGAAGCTCGTAGTACGCCGCCAAGCTCCGCGACGAGATCAAGGAGCTGCGGCGGGAGCTCAACGCGCTCGCCCAGAGCACGGCCTGAGCACGAGCTCCGCTTGATCGGCGGTCAGCGCCCGGGCGGCCCTTTAACCGAGCCGTTACTCGCCTGTTACCGGCTGGGTCTCTACTGGGGCGAAGAGCGAAAGGAGCGGAGAATGACCGGTAACACCACCACAGAGCTCGCCCGTAGGGCCAACGACGGCGTCGAGGTCTCCCTCGTCTGGAGCCGGGCCGACGGCCACCTCGCTGTCATCGTCAGCGACCTCCGAGCCGGCGACTCGTTCGAGCTTGCGGCTTGCCCCGAGAGCGCGCTCGACGTCTTCCACCACCCGTTCGCGTACGCGGCCTTTCGCGGCGTCGACTACGCGCTTGGGACTTGCCGCGGCGCCGGCGGCGACGCGCTCGCGGCCTGAGCTCTACAACAGGACGCGCGTCTGCGAAGCGTGCCACCCGAGGCCCATCGCCTCGTACCCCACGATCGCCCGCTCGATCAGGCCCGCGTCCTCGCGCACGATGCCGAGCGCACGGAGTGCGAATGGCTCGAGGTACGTGCCGGGCAGGAGAAGCGGCGGGGCGAGTCGCTCGATCTGCGCGCCGTCGCCGAGCGCGGCGAGGCTGTCGAGAAGCGCTGCCCGTGGAGCGAGCTTGCGAACGCGCACAAGCCTTGTGCGCGAGTCCTCGAACTCGCGTACGAGCCGCTCGACCATCGCGAGGTCGCCACGAGACATTGCGAGGTGAGCCCGCGTTTCGAAGCATCGTCCGTACTCGTCCACGTCGAGGGAATCAGCGAGCGCTTCGAGCCGCGCGGCTTCGGCATTGTTTTCCAGGCACGCGCTCGCAAGGGCGCAGACGAGGAGCGAACGGGGATTGTGGACGCAGGAGCTGTCCGAGTTTGCCGCAACCACATCCTCGACGCGCGAGGCCAGCCGGCTGATCTGGTCCCAGCCGGCTGCGAGCTCTTCGACCTCGAGCAGTCCGGCGATCCCGTGAACTCGGTGGTGCGGTGTGAGCTCGCTGGTGACGGAGTCTTGGAGACTTGCGAGGTGCCGCGCTTGGTCGAGGAGGCCTCCACCAGCGTAGGCGGGAATCATGCTCCAGTACGCATCCGCGACGTGATCCGGCTCGTGAATCTCAGGTAGAAGTGCGAGTCGCTGCTCCGTCCAGTGTTGGGCTTGCGCGTACTCGTTCCTTGCGAGCGCCGCGTCCGTGCGGACGTAAAGCGCCCAGGACAGCAGCTCGAGATCGCCGAGTTGCCGGGCGATCGCGGCGGCTTCGGCCGCAACTTCACCAGCTTCGTCCTCGTAGAAGAACGACCGCGCCACCAGTGCGCGCGCACGCGCCCGGCTCCGACTGTTGCCGAGCGTGAGCGCGAAGTCGGACCACTCTTCGATCAACGGTCGATCCTCCCCGTGCATGAAGCGAGCAACGGACTCGAACGCGAGCTCGCCGTAACACTCCGCCCGGGTCTCGGGATCTTCGGCGAGGTCGGCCGCGCGAAGCATTGTCTCCCAGAAGCTCTCACGGTCGAAGCTCAGCGCGCTCGCGCGTCCCGCCCTGCGCAGAAGTGCGGCTTGTTCGCCAGGGTCGTCCGCGAACAGTGCAGCCCGCCGAAAGAGGTCGGCGGATTCGGTCAACGCGTAGCGCCCGGACGCGAGCTCCGCAGCCCGCCGCAGCCACGCGAGCGCCTTTCCCCGCAACTGTTCCACCTCGCCCTCGTGACCGCCCCACGCGAGGTCGACGTCCTCTGGTCGGACAGCCTCGGCGTAGTGGTAGGCAAGCAGCGGCGCTTGCTCGTCGCGGCCCTCTCCGACGCGCTCGATCCAGGCGGCGAACGCCGCGTGGAGATGTGCCCGCCTCGCCTTCGGCAGGCTCTCGTACGCCACGTCCCGGGTGAGCGCATGCTTGAACGCGAACTCCCGCTCGCCGGCGAACGAGGACTCGGGGCGCCGGCGGATGAAGTCACGCTCGACGAGCACGCGCAGGTCAGCTTCACCGCCGTCCAGCAACTCGCTCACCGGGCCCGCCCAGAACACGCGGCCCACCACCGAGGCCGACTGGAGCGCTGCCTTCTCGGGTTCGCCCAAGAGGTCGATCCGGGCTGCCAGAACCGACTGCACGGAGTCAGGTACCTCCAGGCGGGGCGGCAGGTCGCGCAGCCGCCAACCTCCGTCCTGAGCCGTGAGGAACCCCCGGTCGATGAGCACGGCGACCAGCTCCTCGAGGAAGAACGGGTTGCCCTCCGCACCCTCGACCGCGATCCGGTGCAGCCGGGCCGGAAGCCCCGGGCCGAGGAGAGCCTCGAGCATGCGGGCGGCTTCCTCCGCCGACAGCGGCTCGAGCCAGAGCTGCGTGGCGTTTCGCCGGCCCGTGCCCCAGGTCGGCCGGCGGTCGAGCAGCTCCGGTCGCGCCGTCGCGAGCAGAAGCAGCGGGCCGGACACGTCTTGAAGCAGGCGATCGAGCAACTCGAAGAGCGGCTCCTCCGCCCGGTGCAGGTCGCCCACGAGGATGGCGGCCGGGCCTGCGGCGACGAGCTCGTCGACGAGGTCGACCCACGCTTCGTGGAGTCGCTCGCGCGCGACCAGCGGGTGCAGCCCGGCGGCGACGTCGAGGCCGAGCGTCAGGCCGAGGATCTGCCGGTCGCCGAGCCGCTGGAGCAACGCGTCGGGCGGGTCGCTGTCGAGGAGACCGAGGTGCTCCTTGAGCACCTCTCCGAGCGGCCAGTACGTGATGCCCCGTCCGTAGGGCAGACAGCGGCCCGTCAGGAGTCGTGGCTCGGGCGATTGACGCCGCAGCCAGCCCCACAGCTCGCGGACGAGCGTCGATTTGCCCACCCCTGCGTCGCCCACGATCGTGACCAGATGCGGCTCCTGGCCGTGAACGGCTCGGTCATACGTCGTCCGCAGGAGCTCGAGCTCGCGCTCCCGGCCGATGAAGGCGTGACGCAGCCCTGTGACGCCCCGCGGCCGCATCAACGAGATGGCGCTCAGCAGGCGCCGGCAGACCACGCCCTGCGCCTTTCCCTTCACCTCGGCCGTCGTGGGATCGCCGAACACGAAGGCGCCTCGGGCCGCGGCGAAGGTGCGTTCGCCGACGAGGATCTGTCCGGGCGCCGCCGCCTGCTTGAGACGCGCTGCGACGTTGACCGCGTCGCCGGTGACGAACGACCCTCCTTCTCGCGCCTCCCCGACGACGACCTCGCCGGAGTTCACGCCGATGTCGAGGCTGAGCGAGCCGCCGAAGAGCTCCTCGAACCGCTGCTGCATCGCCAGCGCCGCGTGCAGGGCGCGCTCCGCGTGATCCTCCTGCGCGAGCGGCGCGCCGAAGGCCGCCATCACCGCGTCGCCGATGAACTTCTCGAGCACACCGCCCGCCCGCCGGACCTCCTCGGCCATCGCGTCGTAGTAGCGCTCGAGCAGCGCCCGGGTTCGCTCGGGATCCTGCTCTCCGAGCTCCGTCGATTGAGCAATGTCCGCGAAGAGCACCGTGGCGAGCTTCCGCTCATCGCTGCGCGGGGTGGCCAGAGCGGGCTCCGCGAGCACGCTCCCGGCGTTCGGCACAGGCGCTATCGACGGCTCGACTCTCGGGAGGGCGTCGAGCGCCGGGTCCTGGGTGAGGATCGCGCGCTCGAGCTCGTGCAGAGCCCTCCCCGGCTCGATACCGAGCTCGTCGACGAGGATGTGCCGCGCGTCGTGGTAGCTCTGGAGCGCCTCGGCCTGGCGGCCCGAGCGATAGAGGGCGCGCATGTGCTGTGCCCGTAGGCGCTCCCGCAGCGGGTGCTCTGTGACGAGACCGTCGAGCTCGCCGACTACATCGTGGTGGCGGGCGAGCGCGAGGTCCGCCTCGATCCGCTCCTCCAGTGCGGCAAGCCGCAACTCCGCCAGGCGCGCGATCTCGGCCTGGGCGAAGGGCTCGAAGCCGAGGTCGGCGAGTGCCGGACCCCTCCAGATGGCGAGCGCCTCCCGCAGGAGGGTGCGCGCGCTCAGCGGATCGCCGACCTCCAGAGCCGCCTTGCCCTCTGTCACGAGCCGCTCGAAGCGGTGCGCGTCCAGCTGGTCGCGACCCACGTGCAGTACGTAGCCGGGCGGGCGGGTGTCCAAGACGCGGCCCCGGGAGCCAGGCGGTGCGGCTGGCTCGAGCACCTTCCGGAGCTGCGAGACGTGGACATGCAGCGCCTTGGCGGCATGCTCCGGCGGTTGCTCACGCCAGAGCTCGTCGATCAGGCGGTCGCTCGAGACGACCTCGTTGGCGTGGATGAGCAGGACTCCGAGCAGTGCGCGCTGCTTCGCCCCGCCGATCGCGAGCGCGCGTTCCTCATCGATTGCCTCGAGCGGCCCGAGGATTCGGAACTCCATGGAGCCTCCTGGGCGTTTGACCGTAGCACTGCCGTGCCCGGTATCCAAGCTCGGCCTTAGGCCGGCCGAAAGCGCGGCGAAACCCTCTCTTAGGGGGTGTCCGGTTGTCTGGTCGCAGACCGCCACAAGGCGGTCGGAGACAAGGAGGGAAGCATGATCAGCACGACCAACACGATCAGTCGCCTGACGCGGGCGCTCGTGCTCGCGGTCGCACTGGCGGCGTTCACTGCCCCGGTGGCCGTCGGCGACAACCCGTCCGACCGGCCCGGGCGCGGAGCCCAGACCTCGCAGGTCGTGGCGCCCGACTGGTTCGAACGTGCCGCGTTGCGGGCCTCTCGGGCGGAGGCGCCCGACTGGTTCGAGCGTGCCGCATTGCGGGCCTCTCGGGCGGAGGCGCCCGACTGGTTCGAGCGTGCCGCCGCGCGTCACTTGGATGCAATCGCCGGGGACAAGCGCTCGCCGGACACGATCGACGCGGCGCTCTTGGCGCAGTCCGGACGGTCGAGCGTCACCCAGCTCGACCCGAGATCCGCGGACACGCGTGACGCGGCGGTGCGGCCACACACCCAGGTCGTCACGACCGTGACGGGGCACGCGTTCGACTGGGGCGATTTCGGCCTCGGAGTCGTCGCCAGCTTCGGAGTCCTGCTCCTGGTTCTCCTGGGAGCGGCCATCATGACGGTGCGCGGGCATCGGGATGGCCGTATCAGGAGCACGTAGGCAGCCGGCCAGCGGCGAGCGGGCCACTCGGGCCCGCTCGCCGCTTCTCTCGACCGCATCTCCGATATCGCCGAGCTACTCACCCTTGAGTCGCCGCCGGCCTGCGCGCCGGTGTCGAGGAGGAGATGTACCTCGCGGCCGAGGAGCTGCGTTTCGAGTATGCGGCGAAGCTCCGTGACGAGATCAAGGAGCTGCGGCGCGAGCTGATGGCGCTCGCGGAGGCGTGATCGTCACAAGAGCGTGCCAAGCGGCCGTTGACCCTTGACCGTGACGCGGTCATACTCTACGTATGTCGCAGATGATTACGGTGCGTATGTCAGAGGACCGGGTCGAGCAGCTCGACGCGC
This sequence comes from Thermoleophilia bacterium, assembly GCA_016844515.1. Next base: position 16,998 of record JAERMP010000070.1, read on the forward strand.
TGGTCGCCTCGGGCGCCTACGCGACGCGGGCGGGTGTCGTGCGCGCCGCGGTCGACCGACTCCTCGCGACCCTCGAGAGCGAGGCGATCGATCGCGCGATCATCGATGGGTACACCCGGATTCCGCAGACGGAGGAGGAGCTCAGGTGGGCCGAGGCTGCGGGCCGGCGGTCGATCGCCGAGGAACCGTGGTGAGGCGAGGGGAGGTCTGGTGGGTCGCCGACCCCGACGCGGGCCGGCGACCACATCTGGTTCTCGCCCGAGACGCCGCCGTGCCGGTGCTCAACGCGTTGATCGCCGTACCCGCCACGCGGACGATGCGCGGGCTCCCGACCGAAGTCGAGATCGGGCCCGCCGACGGGATGCCGGACGCGTGCGTGTTGTCACTCGACAACGTGACACTCATGCCCAAGGGGTTCTTCCGCGAACGAATCTGCACGCTCGGCCCGGAGCCCATGGCTCGCGTCTGCCGCGCGCTCGGGATCGCCACGGGCTGCGCAGCCTGACGACGCTGACGGCGGTCACGGCCCGATAGGCTCAGTTCATGTGCCGAAACATCAAGACGCTCCACAACTTCGAGCCGTCGGCGACCGACGAGGAGGTCCGCGCGGCCGCGCTGCAGTACGTCCGCAAGGTGAGCGGGACGCAGAAGCCGTCGAAGGCGAACGAAGCCGCGTTCTTCCGCGCGGTCGACGACGTTGCCCACGTCACGAGCCATCTGCTTGCCGAGCTCGTGACGACTGCGGCACCGCGCGATCGCGAGGTCGAAGCTGCTCGCGCACGCGAGCGCGCCGCGAAGCGCTTCGGCCGCGCGGCGTAGCTACGCCGCGGGAGTCTCGAGCTTGTCGCGCAGGTAGCGCAGGTACGGCTGCGGGTCGATCGGGCCGCCCACGACCCGCTCCACGGTCTCGGCAGGCGTGAACTTCCGGCCGAGCGCGTAGATGTTCTCGCGCAGCCACATGTGCAGCTCGTGGAAGTCACCGCGCCCGATCTGCTCGTCGATGTCAGCGATCGCAGCGCGTGCCTTCTCCCACACCTGAATCGACAGCACGGTGCCGAGCAGGTACGTCGGGAAGTAGCCGAAACCACCGCCTGACCAGTGTCCGTCCTGGAGGACGCCGAGCGCGTCGTTCGGAACAGCGACCCCCATGAGCTCCTCGAAACGGGTGTTCCACGCGTCGGGAAGGTCCTTGACGGCGAGCCGGCCGGAGACGAGCTCTTGCTCGAGCTCGAAGCGCAGGATGACGTGCAGCCCATAGCTCGTCTCGTCGGAGTCGACGCGGATGAACGAGCGGCGCGGACGGTTGACTGCTCGGTGAAAGCTCTCCACGGGTACGTCGCCGAGCTTCTCCGGGAACGCCTCCAAGACCCGTGGATAGAACCAGCGCCAGAACGGCAGCGAGCGACCTACGACGTTTTCCCAGAGCCGGCTCTGCGACTCGTGCAGCGCAGCCGATACGCCTGAGCAGAGCGGTGTCCGCTCGAGCGATGGGCTCACTCCCGACTCGTAGAGGCCGTGACCGCATTCGTGCATCGCGGTGAAGAGGGAGCTCAGGTCGTCCTCGGAGTAGCGCGTGGTGAGCCGGATGTCTCCGAGCCCGAACGTCGTCTCGAACGGGTGCACCGTCGTGTCCAGCCGAAACTGATCCCAGGTGGCGCCGAAGCGCTCGATGAGCTCGCGTGAGAGCGCGTCCTGGCTCGCGATTGCGAACGGACCGCTCATGAAGTCGTCTTGCTCGTCCGTGGCGTGCGCTGCGACGAGAGAGACGAGTTCAGGCTCGAGAACGGCGAACACGGCCCGGATCTCGTCGGTCTTCATCCCCGGCTCGAAGTCGTCGAGGAGAACGTCGTACGGATCGTCGTACGGCGCGAAGCACTCGACGTATCGGAGCCGAAGGTCCAGCATCCGCTCCAGCCAAGGTCGGAAGGACACGAAGTCGGAATCCTCGCGCGCCTTCACCCACGCCTCGTATGACTGGGCTCCGGTCAGCGCGAACTCCGCCGCCAGCTGGGTCGGGACGCGGCGTGCCTTGTTCCAGTCGCGCTTCGCAACGTGTATCAGGCACGCGTCGTCGGAATCGGCCGGGAGAGAAGCGGCGAACGGCTCGAGCGTGTCGAACAGCTCTCCGAACCGCTCGTCGACCTCGTACTCGTGAGTGATCTCCTGCAGCGTCGCGAGCTGCGCCGCGCGAGTGGGGCCTCCCCCTGGAGGCATGAAGACGGTCATGTCCCAGAGGAGGACGTTCTCGGCGCGGCGCAGGTCGGTGAGCTTGCCGAGACGGACGCTCCTTCAGCTCCGTGAGGGCCTGGTCCATGGCGCCGGACTCTACCCGCGGCGGAACGAGCGACGCGCGACCTCCGCGAACGACATCCCGTCCCACGCGAACGTGAGGATCGTCAAGGTCTGCGGGTCGCTTTCGTACACGTTGAGCCCCTGCGCCTCGCCCGAACGATGTGGTCGAGGCCGGCCGAAGCCGGGTGCCGTGGCGAGAACGAGCGAGCCTGTTCGACCGTCCGCGGCAGCCTGGAACTCTCGGACCTCGGTGACCGACGCCTGGTGCACATGGCCGCCGACGACAAGCTCGGCGCCGGCGTCGGCGAGCGCCGCCAGAACCTGGCGGCGTCGACTCAACGGGCGCTTTCGCGCGGCGCGCCAAGGAGGCGCCGCCAGGTGGTGGTGGAGAGCCACGACCCGTAGAGCGGACTCCGGCGCCCCGCGTAGGCCTGCGGTCGTCTGCTGTAAAGCTGCGTCCTCGACAGCGCCTCCCTGTTGACGCCACGGGCGCACCGAGTTGAGCCCGACGACGACGAGCCCGTCCGACGCGTGGATCTGCTCGACGGGTCCGAAGACGCGCTCCCATTCTGCGAAGGTTCGCGTGAAGCGGGCCGGGAACGAGTACGGGATGTCGTGGTTCCCCGGAACCACGAGGTACTTCGTGTCGAGGCTCTCGAGGACCTCACGCGCCTGCTCGAGCTCCTCGCGGCGTCCGCGGTGGGCGAGATCTCCGGTGGCAAGTACGAGGTTCAGCCGAAGCCGAGAGACCAGCTGCTGCAGGGCCGCGATCGGCTCGTGCGCGTCGCGTCGGCCGATGTGCAGGTCGGAGACGTGGAGGACGCGTGCAGTCACCGCCGGGGCAGGCTATACACTCGCGTCGTGGCGGACGAGTCGCCGGAACTGTTCGACGACATCTATCTCGGTCTTCGAGCCGGCGGAGCCGCACGCAAACAGCGCCGCGGAGAGCCGCTGTCGGTCGAGGAAGAAGAAGCGATCGGGCGCTGGCAGCGCCTCTCGCTCTGGCGGAGGTTCATCGCGATAGGCGCTTTCGCGCTCGGCACCTTCGGCCTCGGGTTCACGGTCGGCGGGCTCATCTTCGGCCGCTGGCGCGCTGCACGCCGTTAGAGGCGTCCCCAAACCGTTCCGTCGGTTACTGCGAAGGACCGGACATGACATCGACCCGAGGGGGCGTGATGAAGAGAACACTTGGCATGGCGACGGCGGCCGTTCTCGCTCTCGCTGGGCTTGCGCTAGCAGCCCCGCAGAAGGACGCCTACAACCTCACCGCCAACCTCAAGGCTCGTTTCGAGGTGCCGAAGGCGAAGGGCGTACCGACGGGCGCGGTTGGCCTCTTCACCGGCAAGGCCGTCGAGCTGGAGAACGACAAAGGAAGGCTCACCTGGCGCCTGACGTTCTCGAAGCTGTCGGGCCGAGCCGACGCGGCGCACATCCACATCGGCAAGGCCGGCAAGGCCGGCGGCGTGATGATCGCACTCTGCGGTCCGTGCAGGACTGGGCAGCGGGGCACGGCGAACATCACGCATGCACAGCTCCGGACGGTCCGAGCGGGTGGAACGTACGTCAACGTCCACACGAAGAAGAACGCGGCAGGTGAGATTCGGGGACAGGTGAAGGCGTCGGAGGCGAGCTCGAGTTCGATCTCCGACCCAACCCCGCCTCCGACGACTCCTGACCCGCCGCCGTATCCGTAACGTCAGACGCAGTCGTCTGCGGAGAAGTCCTGGTGCCCGCGTCCGGGCTGGCAGCGTTGCTCGCGCAGGGCCGCGGTGAGTGCGTAGACGCCGTCGGCCTCGGCGAAGCCGAGTGTCCAGCGCTCCGCGCGCACCGAGTCGTCGAAGAGCCCGTCGAGGGTGACAGCGACGGTCGTTGGGCCAGCTCCTTCGGACGAGGCGGACGCCCTCTCGTCGATCGTGACTCTCAGGGCCGTCCGCTCGTCGAGTCGAAGGAACTCGGCCGCGGCCATCGCCGCCGAGCGCTCCCAGTGCTCGTCGACCTCCCGTTGATAGGCGGCGAAGCCGTCCACGGAGACGACACCGCCCGTTTCCGGCTTCGGGGGCCCGCCCCAGACGAGGTCCACCGCGACGTCCGAGCCGCATGCGGCCAGAGCAAGGGCGGAGAGGGACACGGCGGCGTACCCGAAAAAGCGCACGCCGCCTTTGTACCTGACCCAACCGCTAGGCGAACGCGCCGATCTGCTCGGTGTAGAACTCCATCTGCCGCTGGAGCCGCTCGGCGAGATCCGCGCCTACGATGCCGAAGCCCTCGACGACGAGGGTCGCCCTCGTCGCAAACTGCGAGAACTCTTCGCTCACGCGCAACGCTGCGAGCTTCTCCGCATCACCACGGATGAGGATGAACCCGTTCAGATCGCCGCCGTGCGGCTCGAGGAAGACGGGCTCGAAGTTCTCGATCGCCCCTTCCTCCTGCAGGCGGCCGTAGTAGGCGAGCGTCTCGTTGAAGACCTCGAGGGCCTCGGTCTCGCGACCGCGAACGACCTCGCCCCACCCGATGAAGAGGCCTGCGTCTGCCATACCCCACCTCCTTCGTAGCTGACTCCGGGAGAATGACAACTCGCATCTGGAAGTGCTATCGAACGTCTGTTCGACTCGGTAGAATGTCGCGCTTATGGCGAAGGTCGACGAGCTCGTCGTTCATGGGGCACGCGAACACAACCTGAAGAACGTCACCGTCCGCATCCCGCGGAATGCACTCGTGTGCGTGACGGGGCTCTCCGGCTCGGGGAAGTCGTCGCTCGCGTTCGACACGATCTACGCGGAGGGGCAGCGCCGCTACGTCGAGTCGCTCTCCGCGTACGCGCGTCAGTTCCTGCAAATGATGGAGAAGCCCGACGTCGATTCGATCGACGGGCTCTCGCCGGCGATCTCGATCGACCAGAAGACCACCTCGCGCAACCCCCGGTCGACGGTCGGCACGGTCACGGAGATCTACGACTATCTGCGCCTGCTCTACGCACGTATCGGGCGGCCGCACTGCCCGGTCTGTGGACGGCCGATCGCCGGGCAGTCGCTCGACCAGATCGTCGAGCAGGTGCTGCGCCTCGAGGAGGGCACGAAGTTCACGGTCAACGCCCCCGTCGTACGCGACCGCAAGGGCGAGTTCAAGGACGTCCTCGAGGAGCTGCGTCGCGACGGCTTCACGCGCGTGAAGGTCGACGGCGAGCAGCGGCTGCTCGAGGAGGAGATCTCACTCGACAAGAAGTTCAAGCACACGATCGAGGTCGTCGTCGACCGCCTGGTGATGAAGGCGGACCTTCGCCAGCGTCTCACGCAGTCGATCGAGACAGCGACGTCGCTCGCGGCGGGCCTCGTGGTGATCGATGTGATCGACGGCGAGGAGCTGACCTTCTCCGAGAACCTCGCATGCCCCGAGCACGGCGTCTCGCTCCCGGAGCTCGAGCCGCGCGTCTTCTCGTTCAACTCGCCGCACGGCGCCTGTCCTCGTTGCACGGGACTCGGCTCCCAGCTCGAGATCGACCCCGACCTCCTCGTCCCGGACACGTCGAACTCGATCAACGACGGAGCGCTCGTGCCGTGGACGATCGGAAGCCAGAACTTCTATGACTCGGTGATCGAGGCGATCGCCGAGCGCTACGAGATCTCGCTCGACACGCCGTGGCGTGACCTGGCGTCCGAAGAACAGGATCGATTCCTCTACGGAACGGGCGGCGACCGGATCTTCGTCGTCTACCGGAACCGGATGGGGAGGAAGCGCCAGTACACGATGGCGTTCGAGGGGCTCGTGAACAACCTCCAGCGCCGCTACAAGGAGACGGACTCGTCTCAGCAGCGCGACCGGATCGAGGAGTACATGAGCTTCCGGCCCTGCCCGGAGTGCGGGGGCGCGCGGCTCAAGCCCGAGGTGCTGGCGGTGAAGATCGGCGGCGACTCGATCCACGAGTTCACGCGGATGTCGGTGACTGCCGCCCTCCGCTTCGTCGACGAGCTCGAGCTGACGAAGACCGAGGAGCTGATCGGCCGGCGCATCCTCAAGGAGGTGCGCGAGCGGCTGACGTTCCTCGAGAACGTGGGCGTCGGCTACCTCCAGCTCGACCGGGCGGCGAAGACGCTCTCCGGCGGCGAGGCGCAGCGGCTGCGGCTCGCGACGCAGATCGGGTCGCAGCTCGTCGGCGTGCTCTACATCCTCGACGAGCCGTCGATCGGGCTCCACCAGCGCGACAACGGGCGCCTGATCGGGACGCTCGAGCGGCTGCGCGACCTCGGCAACACCGTGCTCGTCGTCGAGCACGACGAGCAGATGATGCGCAACGCCGATTGGCTCGTGGACATGGGCCCCGGAGCCGGGGAGCACGGCGGCCACGTCGTCGCCGAGGGCTCGGCCCTGGTTCACCGTTCGCGGCGCCGCGATGCACAACCTGAAGGGGATCGACGTCTCCTTCCCGGTCGGCAAGTTCGTCTCGATCACCGGCGTCTCCGGCTCGGGCAAGTCCACGCTCGTGAACGAGATCGTCTTCAAGGCGCTCGCCAACCGGCTGAACAAGGTCCGCGTCAAGCCGGGCGACCACGAGGCGGTCGAGGGCATCGAGGTCTTCGACAAGGTGATCGACATCGACCAGACGCCGATCGGCCGCACCCCGCGCTCGAACCCGGCGACGTACACCGACCTCTTCACGCACGTGCGCGAGCTGTACTCGCTGACGCCCGAGGCGAAGGTGCGCGGCTACAAGCCGGGGCGCTTCTCGTTCAACGTGCGCGGCGGGCGCTGCGAGGCCTGCAAGGGCGACGGCACGATCAAGATCGAGATGCACTTCCTGCCCGACGTCTACGTCCCCTGCGAGACCTGCCACAGCAAGCGCTACAACAAGGAGACGCTCGAGGT